>NZ_VWWC01000343.1:0-2428 GCF_011753175.1 Burkholderia sp. Cy-637
CACCCGCCGTGCCGGCGGCGCCTTCCGCGACTTCCGCGCCATCGGCATCGACCTCGCCCGCGCATCTGGCGCGGCTCGAGCATCTCGCCCCGCTCGCCGCCGCCACACTGGCGGTCGCGCCGGCGGCCCTGGCCGAGGGCAAGCGCCGCCGCGCGGCTGCCTCGCGGCCGGTCAAGCCGCATCACAAGCTGCGCGCCTGAAGCTGCCTCGGTGATGAAGCGCCGGCTTCGCTCCCGAAGCCGGCGTTGTTTCTTGGGCCAGGGCCAGGGCCAGCGCGCCGCGGCCCTCCCTCACCTCAAGCCTGGTGCGCGCGCACCTTCTTCAGCAGCGCCGTGGTCGAACGCTCGAACTCGAACGGAATCGCCAGCGCCTTGCCGCCCCAGCCGCGCACCAGGGCCGATTCCGGCAGCGCATCCATGTCGTAGTCGCCGCCCTTCACCAGCACGTCGGGCCGCACGGCGGCGATCAGGTCGATCGGCGTCTGTTCCTCGAAGCCCACCACCCAGTCGACGCATTCGAGCGCGGCCAGCAGCGCCATGCGGTCTTCCTGGCGATTGATCGGCCGATCGTCGCCCTTGCCCAGCATGCGCACCGAGGCGTCGCTGTTGACGCCGACGATCAGGCAGGCGCCGAGCGCCTTCGCGTCGGCCAGGTAGGTGACGTGGCCGCGATGCAGGATGTCGAACACGCCGTTGGTGAACACGACGGGCGAGCTCAGCGTCGGACGCAGGGCGGCGAGCGCCTCGCGGGTGGTGAATTTACGTTCGAAGGCGGCGGGCATCGGTTTCGGTCCGGCTGGAAGAAGGGAAACGGGAATCGGGCGAGCCGGCGCATCTGCTCGATCTGCTCGATCTGCTCGATCTGCTCGATCTGCTCGATCGGCTCGATCGGCTCGATCGGCTCGATCGGCCATGCTACGCGCCGCCCAATAAAAAAGCCCGCGCGAACTTCGGCGGGCTTGGTGTGCTGCAAATCGACTGGCGAATGACTGGCGAATCGATGGATGAAGCGGCTGCCGCCTCAGGCGGGTTGCGTGGCGGCGCCGCTCTCGGGCGTCTGCAGGCGACCCGTGACTTCCTTGCGGTAGCGGTTCAGCTCCTGCGCGGTGGCGAAGGTGCGCTCGAACAGGATCGACAGGTTGTGCAGGATCCGGTCGACCACCTTCTTCTCCCACTCGCCGTCGAAACGGATCTGCTCGTCGAGCCAGCGCTCGAGCCATTCCGGATCGGGCAGGCGCGACTGCACGGTATCGCGCGGGAACAGCGACTGGTTCACGTGCAGGTTGGTGGGGTGCAGGGGCTTCTCGGTGCGGCGTGCCGAGGCCATCAGCACGCCGATCTTGGCGAAGGCCGAGCGCGCGACGTCGCCGCAGTTCACCAGCGCCTTCTTCATGTAGCGCAGGTAGGCGCCGCCATGGCGTGCCTCGTCGCGCGAGATGGTTTCGTAGATGTGCTTGATGACGGGTTCCGTATGCCACTCGGCCGCGCGGCGGTACCAGTGGTTCAGGCGGATCTCGCCGCAGAAGTGCAGCATCAGGGTTTCCAGCGGCGGCGCCGGGTCGAACTCGAAGCGCACCGCATGCAGCTCGGCCTCGGTCGGCATCATCTCGGGCTTGAAGCGGCGCAGGTACTCCATCAGCACCAGCGAATGCTTCTGCTCCTCGAAGAACCAGACGCTCATGAAGGCGGAGAAGTCGCTGTCGTGGTGGTTGTCGCGCAGGAACATTTCCGTCGCGGGCAGCGCCGACCACTCGGTGATCGCGTTCATCTTGATCGTCTTCGCCTGCTCGTCGGTCAGGAGCGAGGCGTCGAACTTGTCCCAAGGGATGTCCTTCTCCATGTCCCAGCGGACGGCTTCGAGCGATTTGTAGAGTTCCGGATAAAGCATGGTGTTCATGGTCCCACCCCTGTTCTGCACAATGCGACTGCTAAACGTGACTGTTGCGTCGAGCCCCCACAATCGGGGCGCTCACCTGACGAATCGGTAATTTTACGCGCTAAAACGCGCGCCGGATGCACTTGGCACCGCGACGCGATTGCTGCCGCGCAAGCGCTTGTGGGGGCAAAACGCGCGACGCCCGAAACAGACCGAGCCTCGCACGCACCTGAGAGGGGCCGGCTCGAGGCCGGCTGTCGTTGTCGGGGCCGTGCGCGCGAGCGTCAGGGACGGATCGCGCCGCCAGCACCCGCTTGGATGAATTCGGCGTCGGCGATGATAGCACGCACCTGTGACGGATCCGCGACACTGGTGCGGCGAACCGTCGCGGTTTTGGCCGCCCAGCCGAGCCGCCTCAATCGGGGCGATTCGGTTCGGATATCGAACCGATACCCGGTTCGGCAGGCTCGGCCGGCGGCGTCGCCGGGCGCGTGGCCGCGGCGCCGGACGCAGGCGCTGGCGCGGGCTTCGACAGCTCGCTTGCCGCGGCCCC
>NZ_VWWC01000344.1:0-2420 GCF_011753175.1 Burkholderia sp. Cy-637
GCCCCCAGGGCGCGCCGGCCGCGAACGCCCGCCCGCCAGCCAAGCCGGGCAAGCCCGGCAAGCCGCCCCGGCGCGGCGGCTCGCGCCTCGAACGCTTCGCCGACGCGCGCCTGTTCGGCAGCCTGCCGGTGATCGTGCTGCTCTCGCTGTTCTCGGCCGGCGCGCTGTTCTTCGTCTTCACGGTGCCGCTGTCCAACGGCCAGCAACTGATCTTCGCGGCCTGCTGCTTCGCGGCCGCGCTGCTGTTCCGCCGCATCGAAGGCCATTACGCCACGCTGGTGATGATGATGCTGTCGGTGATCGCCACCGGCCGCTACATGGTCTGGCGCCTGACCGAGACCACCTACTGGTCGCATCCGCTCGACGCGGCCTGGGGCCTGCTGCTGGTGGCCGCCGAGGTGTACGCGGCGCTGATCCTGCTGCTGGGCTATTTCCAGACCGCCTGGCCGCTCAAGCGCAAGCCGCGTCCGCTGCCGGCCTCGCGCGCCGACTGGCCCACCGTCGACGTGTTCATCCCCACCTACAACGAGCCGCTGTCGGTGGTGAAGCCCACCATCTACGCCGCGCTCGCGCTCGACTACCCGCCCGAGAAGCTGACCATCCACGTGCTCGACGACGGCCGCCGCCCCGAGTTCAAGGCCTTCTGCGAGGAAGTGGGCGTGAACTGGACGATCCGCGCCCACAACCGCCACGCCAAGGCCGGCAACATCAACGAGGCGCTGAAGATCACCCACGGCGAGTTCTTCGCGGTGTTCGACTGCGATCACATCCCGACCCGCTCGTTCCTGCAGATCTGCCTGGGCTGGTTCCTGCACGACAAGAAGCTGTCGATGCTGCAGACGCCCCACCACTTCTTCTCGGCCGACCCGTTCGAGCGCAATCTCGGCACCTTCCGCAAGGTGCCCAACGAGGGCGAGCTGTTCTACGGGCTGGTGCAGGACGGCAACGACCTGTGGAACGCCACCTTCTTCTGCGGCTCCTGCGCGGTGCTGCGCCGAACCATGGTGGAGGAGATCGGCGGCATCGCGGTGGAGACCGTCACCGAGGACGCCCACACGGCGCTCAAGCTGCACCGGCTCGGCTACACCACCGCCTACCTGGCGATCCCGATGGCCGCGGGGCTGGCCACCGAGAGCCTGTCCGGCCACATCGGCCAGCGCATCCGCTGGGCGCGCGGCATGACGCAGATCTTCCGCATCGACAATCCGCTGATGGGCCGCGGCCTGTCGATCGCGCAGCGGCTCTGCTACCTGAACGGGATGATGCACTTCTTCTACGGCATCCCGCGCCTGGTGTTCCTGACCGCGCCGCTCTCGTTCCTGTTCTTCGGCGCCCACGTGATCCAGGCCTCGGCGGTGACCATCGCGCTGTTCGCGATGCCCCACATGCTGCACGCCAACGCCACCAACTCGCGCATGCAGAGCCAGTTCCGCCATTCGTTCTGGGCCGAGGTCTACGAATCGGTGCTGGCCTCCTACATCACGCCGCCCACCCTGCTGGCCCTGATCAATCCGAAGCTCGGCAAGTTCAACGTGACGGCCAAGGGCGGCATGATCGAGCAGAAGTATTTCGACTGGGCCATCTCGCGGCCCTACCTGCTGCTGCTGATCCTGAACCTGCTGGGCTTCCTGATCGGCCTCTGGCACATCCACACGCACTGGAGCGTGCGCAGCGAGGTGTACACCACCATCCTCAACCTCGGCTGGACCACCTACAACATGCTGATCCTCGGCGCCAGCGTGGCCGCCGCGGCCGAGCAGAAGCAGGTGCGCGCGGTGCATCGGGTGGCGATGAAGATGCCGGTGATGCTGCGCTTCGGCACCGGCCGCACGCTCGCCTGCGAGACCATCGACTACTCCGAGGGCGGCGTGGGCGTGGCCCTGCCGCAGAACATCTCGGTGCCGCTGCACGAGCGCGTGACGGTCTCGCTGTTCCGCGGCGACGAGGAATACGCGTTCCGCGCGATCGTCAGCTTCTCGGCGCCGGGCCGTGCCGGCCTGCGCTTCGTCGAGATGACCAAGGACCAGGAATTCAATTTCGTGAAGACCACCTTCGCGCGCGCCGACGCGTGGACCGGCTGGGCCGAGGGCAGGAAGCCCGACGCGCCGCTGCGTGCGCTCGGCAGCGTGCTGTCGGCCGGCGCCCGCGGCATCTGGAATCTCTTCGAACACCTCTATGCGGACTTGCGCACCTGGAAACGGCGCTCGGGCCGCTGAACCGGATCACGGACTGCGACGGCAGATGAAGAAAGGAATCGCCATGACACGCCCTCGAGCGGGCGAAGGCGGCAGCGCGCGCGTTGCGGCCTCGCATGACGGCGCGCGCGCGCCGCATTTCGGCCGCGGCTCAGCCGCGCACACGGCCGGCCATCGCGCCGACGAGCACGCGCGGAAGCGGGCCGGCAACGCGTCCTGCGCCAC
>NZ_VWWC01000345.1:0-2336 GCF_011753175.1 Burkholderia sp. Cy-637
GCTTCGAGCGCGTCGCCACGCTGATCGCGGCGGCCCGCAAGCAATATCCGAACAACCTGCTGCTCGACGACGGCGACACCATCCAGGGCACCGCGCTGTCCGACTACCAGGCGCTGGTCAAGCCGGTACCGAGGCCCAGGCTCCGGCCGGTACTCGCGCCACGCTCGCTCTGCCGGAAACCACCGACCTCCACACCAACGTGCTGTCCGACGACTACTTCAAGCTGGCGGCCGACAATTCGATCGGCTTCGAGCGCGTCGCCACGCTGATCGCGGCGGCCCGCAAGCAATATCCGAACAACCTGCTGCTCGACGACGGCGACACCATCCAGGGCACCGCGCTGTCCGACTACCAGGCGCTGGTCAAGCCGGTTTCCTGCGACCAGACGCTGGCGATCTACAAGGTGATGAACGCCGCGAAGTTCGACGGCGGCGCGATCGGCAACCACGAATTCAACTACGGCCTGCCCTATCTCTCGCAGGTCACCGGCAATCGTTTCGACATCGACGGGCTGCCCGATCCGGCGCAGCAGCAGAAATGCGCGGGGCCGAACTTCCCGCAGGTGCTGTCCAACGTGATCAGCGCCAGGACCAATCAGCCGCTGTTCCAGCCCTACACCATCATCACCAGGGTGGTGAGCGCCACCGCGCCCGACGGCAGCACCGTGAGCGCGCCGGTCAAGGTCGGCATCATCGGCTTCACGCCGCCGGCGATCATGAGCTGGGACAAGCGCTGGCTGGACGGCAAGGTCTACACCACCGGCCTCAAGGAAGCCGCCGAGAAGTACGTCCCCGAGATGCGCGCTAAGGGCGCCGACCTGGTGGTGGCGATCTCGCACGGCGGCCTCGACAATTCCGCCTACTCGCCGACCATGGAGAACGGCAGCTGGTGGCTGGCCCAGGTGCCCGGCATCGACGCGATGCTGATCGGCCACTCGCATCAGGTGTTCCCGGACGCGAACAGCACGGTCGGCCAGTTCAACCTGCCGGGCGTCGACAAGGTCAAGGGCACCGTCAACGGCGTGCCCACCGTGATGGCCAACTACTGGGGCAAGCACCTCGGCGTGATCAAGCTGGGCCTGGCCTGGGACGGCAAGCGCTGGAACGTCGACAAGTCGCAGACCACGGTCGAGGCGCGCTCGATCCAGAACGCCGACAAGAGCTACGTGGCGGCCGACCCGAGCGTGTCGGCGGCGATCGCGGCCGAGCACCAGGCCACCATCGACTACGTGAAGACGCCGGTGGGCAGCACCGACTACCGCATGAGCAGCTACTTCGCCGACGTGGGCGACCCGGGCGCGATCCAGATCGTCAACGAGGCGCAGGCCGACTACGTGGCGAGCTACGTGCAGGCGAACCTGCCGCAATACGCCTCGCTGCCGGTGCTGTCGGTCAGCGCGCCGTTCAAGAGCGGCTTCGGCGGCGGCACCGACTTCACCGACGTGGCGCCGGGCGGCCTGGCGATCAACAACGCGGCCGACCTCTACCTGTACCCGAACACCGTCTACGCGGTGAAGATCAGCGGCGGCGACCTGAAGGCCTGGCTCGAGACGGCCGCCAAGCGCTTCAACACCATCGATCCGAACGCCGCCACCGTGCAGCAGCTGGTCAGCAGCTTCCCCGGCTACAACTTCGACATGTTCACCTCGCCGGACCTGAGCTACGAGATCGACGTCACGCAGCCGGTGGGCAGCCGGATCCGCAAGCTGCTGTACAAGGGCGCGGCACTCGACGCGAACGCGCAGTTCATCGTCGCCACCAACAACTACCGCGCCAGCGGCGGCGGCAACTTCCCGGGCCTGGACGGCAGCAAGACGATCTTCGCCTCGCCCGACGCCAACCGCGACGTGCTGATCGCCTACATCAAGAAGCGCGGCAAGCTCACCCGCGCCACCGACGGTGCGGCGCGCAGCTGGCGCTTCACCCGGCTCGCCAGCTCGGCGGCGCACGTGCGCTTCGCCTCGGCGCCGAACCTGCTGGCCGAGGCCGCCGCGGCGGGCCTGACCGGCATCACCCAGGTGAGCGCCGACGACGGCAGCGGCAAGGGCCTCGCCACCTATGAAATCGACCTGACCCAGTGAGGCCCGCGATGCGCATGTTCGACAGCTTGTCCGCCGGCGCCTCGGCAACCGTCTCCGCGTCGATCCCGGCCCCGGCGCGCGGGCTGGCGCGCCTGGCCCGCGCCAACCTGCCGGCCGCCGGCATGCTGGCGGTGGCCGCGCTGCTCGCCGCCGGCGTGGCGGCGGCCGGCTGGGGCGGCGGCGCCACCCGCGCCGACCGGGTCCAGATCGAGCAATGGCGCGCGATGGTGGCCCAGGCCGGCGAGCCGCACGCGAT
>NZ_VWWC01000346.1:0-2318 GCF_011753175.1 Burkholderia sp. Cy-637
CGGGCGCGCGGTGCCCGCCGACGGCGACCTGACCGTGGTGCTGTCCTCGCGCCCCGCCAATGACGAGACCGCCCATCCCGGGCGCGGCGAGCGAACCGTGCGCACGCTGCGCACCGTGGGCGCCGCCAGCGCCACCAGCGCCACCAGCACCGGCGCCACCGGCGGCTTCGATGCCGACGCGACGGTGGTGATGCGCCCCGCGCCGGCCGCCGGCAGCACCCAGTCCGACAGCCTGAGCCGCGAGAGCTGGCAGCGCGTGGCGAACGCCCAGGGCGGCGATCACGCGAGCGTCGGCACCCTGCTCAAGGGCCGCTTCCTGCTGGAGCGCGAGCTCGGCCGCGGCGGCATGGGGGTGGTCTACCTGGCGCGCGACGAGCGCAAGGTCGAGGCGCGCGACCGCGATCCCTTCGTGGCGGTGAAGGTGCTCAACGACGAGTTCCGGCGCCATCCCGATTCGCTGATCGCGCTGCAGCGCGAGGCCCGCCGCGCGCAGCGCCTGGCCGACGACCATATCGTCCATGTCTACGATTTCGACAAGGACGGCACCATCGTCTTCATGACCATGGAGTACATCGACGGCACCGACCTGCGCACGCTGATCCGCGAGCGGCCCTCGGGCATGCCGTTTCGCGAGGCCTGGCCGCTGATCGAGGGCATGGCGCGCGCGCTGCAGCGTGCCCACGCGAGCGGCATCGTGCATTCCGATTTCAAGCCGGGCAACGTGATGGTCACGCGCGACGGCGTGCCCAAGGTGTTCGACTTCGGCATCGCCCGCGCCGGCAACGCGCGCGCGGGCGCGGCCGGCGACCAGACGGTGTTCGACGCCGGCACGCTGGGCGCGCTGACGCCGGCCTACGCGAGCCTGGAGATGATCCGCGGCGCCGATCCGGCGGTGCGCGACGACGTCTATGCGCTCGGCTGCGTGATCTACGAACTGCTGACCGGCCGCCATCCCTTCGAGCGCCGCAGCGCCGAGCTGGCGATGAACGAAAACGCCGCGCCGCCCGCGGTGCCGGGGCTGTCGCGGCGCCAGGCGCGCGCGCTGGCCGAGGCGGTGGCCTTCGAGGGCGACGCGCGGCTGCAGACGGTGGGCGCGCTGGTCGAGAGCCTGCGCCCGCGCCTGCCGCGCGAGCGCGTCGCGCCCTACCTGGTCGGCCTGCTCGCGCTGGCCGCGCTGGCGGCCGGCGGCGTGGCCCTGCACGGCCATTACCGGCAGCGCCAGCTCGATACCACCATCGAGCGCTTCGCCGACGGCAACCCGCAGCACTACGCCAGCGAGGACCAGGCGATGGCCGCGCTCGACGCGCTCGGCGCCGATGCGCGCCAGCAACTGGTGCTGACCCGCAGCGACGTGATCCTGCATTACCTCGCCGAGCGGCTCGACGCCTACTGGAGCCCGCCGCTCGGCCGCTTCGACTACGCCGCCGTGCAGCACGTGTTCCAGTTGCGCGACCAGCTCAAGCTGTTCTCGCCGGCCTTCGACGCGCGCCGCAAGGAGATCGACGACGAGCGCACCGGCATGCTGGCCCGGCTCGGCGGCAGTCTCGACGAGGCGGTCGATCGCGATGCGCTGTTCGAGGACCAGCCTGGCAGCGCCGCCGACATCCTGCAGCGCATCCGCCTGCTCGACCCGGGCAGCGCGCTGCTGCGCGGCAACCGCCTGGAGCTGAAGTACGACGCCGCGATCGGCCAGTCGATCGACCTGGGCAAGTACGACGAGGCACGCGCGCGGATCGCGCTGGGCCTGCAACTGTTCCCCGATTCGTCGCGCCTGCAGCGGCGCCGCGACCAACTGGCCGCCGAGCTGGCCTCGGCCGCCGCGCATCCGGGCCCGCAGGCCGCCGCGATGAACGTGGCCGATGCGCGGCACGCGCTGGCCGAGCTGGCCGCCAATCCGTCGACCAACAAGGCCTGGCTGGACGGCGTGGCGGGCGCGATGGCCTCGCTGCAGGGCGACGACGCGCCCGAGACCGGCAAGGCGATCGATGCGCTGGCCGACGGCATCGTCACCGCGGCGGCCCAGGTCAGCGATCCGGGGCTGGCGCACCAGACGCTCGACCTGGTCGAGGTGGGGCTGCGCTACGCGCCGCATTCGCCGGGGCTGGCCGAGCAGCGCGATCGCATGCTGATGCTGCTGCAGCAGCAGCGCATCGACCAGCAGATCGCCAGCAGCGATCCGGCCGCGCAGGTGGATGCGCTGCGCCTGGCCGCCTCGGCCAACGACGGCCCGCGCGCGCTGGCGGCGCTGAACCGGCTGCGCAGCCTGCAGCCGGGCAGCGCGGTGCTGGCCAGCGCCGCGCCGCAACTGGTGGCCAGCG
>NZ_VWWC01000347.1:0-2173 GCF_011753175.1 Burkholderia sp. Cy-637
TCAACCGCCTGATCGTCGGCGCGCCGGACGCGGCGCGCGCGGCGGCGGCCCGGGTGCTCGCCGAGGCGCTCGTCGAGGGCGGTTTCGAGGTGGAGACGCCGGCTGAAATCCGGACCGCGATCTGGGTGAAGCTGTGGGGCAACATGAACATGAACCCGCTCAGCGCGCTGACCGGCTCGACCACGGCCGGGCTGCTCGACGATCCCCATACCCATGCGCTGGCGCTGAGCATGATGGACGAGGCCGCCGCGGTGGGCGAGAGGCTCGGCCTGTCGACCGGCATCAGCAGCGTCGAGCGGACCGGGATCACGCGCAAGCTCGGCGCGTTCCGCACTTCGATGCTGCAGGATTTCGAGGCCGGCCGCCCGCTCGAGATCGAGCCGATCCTGGGCGTGTTTCCGGAGCTGGGCCGCGCGCTCGGCGTGCCGACGCCGTTCTGCGACGCGGTGCTCGGGCTGCTGCGCCAGCGTGCGCGCAACAGCGGGTTGTGAGCGGAAGGGGTAGGGAGGGGCTGCTTGCCGGCGGCGCGCGATCGCGGGTGCCGGCGGGCGGTGCCGCCTGGCTGCTGGCGGCGCTCAAGCTGCCGAGGCGCGGCGAGACACGCAGGAGCGCGAGCCGGGCTCAAAAGCAGCCGGCCATCGAGCGGCGGATGGCGGAAGAGGCCTGGTTGAAATCCGGCGCGGCGGCGAGATGGCGGCAAGGCGGCTCGCCGCCGCTCGCGCGCTACTCGATCCGCTCCCGCGTATGGGCGATCAGCTTGTCGAGCGCCCGCTCCAGCGCGCCGCGCTCGCTCTCGGTCAAGCGCTCGGCCAGCTCGGCGTTCCAGCGCCGCGCGAGCGTCATGATCCGGCGGTTCAGCGCGGCGCCCTCGCGCGTGAGCGCGATCACCACCACGCGGCCGTCCTCGTCGCTGGTCGTGCGCGACAGCAGGCCCTGCAGGATCAGCGCCTCGGCGGCGCGGCTGGCCTGGCTCTTGTCGAGATGCGTGTGGCGCGCGAGTTCCATGATCGAAAACGGCCCGAAGGCGCCGACCGAGCTGATCACGCGCGCCTCCGGCAGGGTGATGCCGAGCTTGTCGCGATACAGCTCGCCGATCGCGCGATCGGTGAGCTTGTTGATCGTGTGCAGGCGCTGCGTCAGAAACTGGTCGAGTCCGGCTTGGCTGCCTTTCATGGCGGTTCCTGAAGGATGGTCGGCGGCCCGATTGTTCCCGGATCGCCGCGCGCGGTCAACCGAGGTCGACCGGGATCAACGTGCCGCTGCTGCCGCGGCGTCGCTGCGGCGGCCGAAGCGCAGCCGCGCCAGTTGCTCGGCCTGGTCGGCCAGCAGCCGGGCGGCGTCGCGGATCGCCACCTCGAGCGTAATCGGTCCCGGCGCGGGCGAAAAGCAGCCGTCGAAATGTTCTGACAATTGCGGCAGCGCCGCCGGGTCGACCGCGCCCGACAGCAGGCTGGCCGGCACGCCGGCCGCGGCCGCGTGGCGGCAGGCGATGAAGGGCGCCTTGCCGTGCAGGGTCTGGCCGTCCGAGCGTCCCTCGCCGGTGATCAGCCAGTGTGCGCCGTCCAGCGCGGCGTCGAGGCCGACCTGGCGCGCCACCACCTCGGCGCCCGGCTCGAAGCTCGCGCCCAGCAGGTGCAGCGCGAAGCCCAGGCCGCCCGCCGCACCCGCGCCGGGCAATTCGCGTACCTGGCGGCCGAGCGCGGCTTCGGCCAGATCGGCGTAGTGCGAGAGCGCGGCGTCGAGCGGGGCGACCTGCTCGGGGCGCACGCCCTTCTGCGGGCCGAAGACGGCGGTGGCGCCATGCTCGCCGGTGAGCGGATTGTCGACGTCGGACATGCCGACGAAGCGGCTTTGCGCGAGCCGCGGATCGAGCCCCGAGGTATCGAGCCGGGCGATCGTCGCGAGCCGCTCGGGCGTCGGCTCGATCTCGCGGCCCTCGGCGTCGAGCGCGCGCAGGCCGAGCCCGGCCAGCAGGCCCGCGCCGGCGTCGTTGGTGCTGCTGCCGCCGAGCGCGACGAAGAAGCTGCGCACGCCCTCGTCGAGCAACTGGCGGATCGCCTCGCCCATGCCGCGCGTGCTGCGCGCCTCCACCGGCACCGCCATGCCGACCTGATCGGTGATGCCGACGACCTCGGCGGTCTCGATGATCGCGGTATGCGCGTCGACCAGGCCG
>NZ_VWWC01000348.1:0-2247 GCF_011753175.1 Burkholderia sp. Cy-637
TGCGTGCGAGCCGGCCGCGTCGACCGGCAGCGCGACGCCCTCGAGCCAGGGCGCGGCGCCGTCCACGCGCGTGCTCGCGCCGGCCAGCAGATCGGAAACGAAGCGCTTGCCGGCACCGATATCGGCGAGCGCATACCCTTCGGGCGGATTGAGCACGCAGGCGCCGAAGCGCAGCTCGCCGCTGGTGGTGATGGCCGGCGCGATGCCGAGCGTCTCGGCGATCTCGCGCGCCAGCAGGTTCACGCCGGTCAGCCCGCCCAGCAGCGGCACCACCGCGCTGCCGTCCTCGGCCACCGCCAGCACCGGCGGCTCGACGCCCTTGTCGGCCAGGCAGGGCGCCACGCAGCGGATCACGATGCCGGCCGCGCACAGCGCCACCACCGGATTGCCGCGCGCATAGAGCGCGCGCAGGTGGGCGCCGAGCTCGCTGAATGCCACGTCGCCCTCGGCGCGGCCCGCCAGCGCATGGATCGTCGCGCCCTGGTAGCGCGCGCGGATCCGCTCGGCCACCGGCAGCGCGCCCGCGCCGAGCACCACGATCGCCGGCGCCACCGTCAGCCTTGCCATTTTTCCCCCGGCACCACCAGCAGCGAGAAGTAGGGCGAGGCCATCGGATCGACCTCGGCCAGCGGCACGATGCGCTGGCTGGCCATGGTGGCGCGCTCGACGTAGAGCGCGCGGCCGGCCAGGCCCAGCTCGTCTAGCACGCGCCGCACCTTGTCGAAATTGCGGCCCAGCTTCATCACCACCGCCGCGTCGGCCTTGGCCAGCCGCGCGCGCAGCTCGTCCTCGGGCAGCACGCCGGAGAGCACCGAGAGCGTCTGGTTGCGATAGACCAGCGGCACGCCGAGCACGGCCGCGCCGCCCAGCATCGAGCACACGCCGGGCACCACCTCGGTGTCGTAGCGATGCGCGAGCCGATCGTGCAGGTACATGTAGGAGCCGTAGAAGAACGGGTCGCCCTCGCAGATCACGGCGACGTCGCGCCCGGCATCGAGATGCGCGGCCACCACCTCGGCCGCCGTGTCGTAGAAGTCGGCGATCACGCGCTCGTAGCTGAGCGGCGGCTCGAGCGCCTCGGTGGTGACGGGGTAGACCAGCGGCAATTGCAGCTGCGCCTCGTGCAGATGCGCCTCGACGATGCCGTAGGCATTGCCCTTCTTGCCCTTGGCGACGAAGTAGGCCACCACCGGCGCGGCGCGCAGGTGGCGCACCGCCTTCAGGGTCAGCAGCTCCGGGTCGCCGGGGCCGACGCCGATGCCGAACAGGCGGCCGCGCGCGGCGCCCTGCCGGCTCGCTGCGGAGCGAGTCTCGCCGTGGTTCATTCGACCTCCGTCGCCAGGGCATTGACGGCGGCCGCCGCCATCGCGCTGCCGCCGCGGCGGCCGTTCACCACCACGTAGGGCACGCCGCGGCTGTCGGCGGCCAGCGCTGCCTTCGATTCGGCCGCGCCGATGAAGCCGACCGGGAAGCCGAGGATCAGGGCCGGCTTCGGCGCGCCGGCATCGAGCATGTCGAGCAGATGGAACAGCGCGGTGGGCGCATTGCCGATCACCACCACGCTGCCGGCCAGCCAGGGGCGCCACAGTTCGAGCGCGGCCGCCGAGCGGGTGTTGCCGAGTTGCGCGGCCAGTGCCGGCACCTCGGCCTCGCCGAGCGTGCAGCGCACCGGGTTGGCGGCCGGCAGGCGCGTGCGCGTGATGCCCTCGGCCACCATGCGCGCGTCGCAGAGGATCGGCGCGCCGGCGGCCAGCGCGTCCCGGCCGGCCTGGCCGGCGCCGGCCGAGAAGCGCAGGTCGGCGACGATGTCGACCATGCCGCAGGCATGGATCACGCGCACGGCGAGTTTTTCGAGGTCGGCGGGGATCGCCGAGAGATCGGCTTCCGCACGGATCGTCGCGAACGATTGCCGGTAGATTTCCTGGCCGTCGCGAAGGTAGTCGAGCATTCGGTTCAGTCCTGATGGCGCGGCGATGCGGCGAGCATCGCGGCGGCTTGGTCGATCGTCAGATGGCGCGCGGCGAGCCGGCCGAAGCCGCTGCCGCCGTCGCGCCGGTAAAGGTCGTAGCGGCCCGGGTCCACCGCGAGGAGGGTCGCGGCGGCGGGCCAGGGCTGCGCGCAGGCGCGCGGGCAGCCGCTCAGGTGGAGTTCCAGCGGGGCGGCGCCGTGTTCGGCCAGGCGCGCGGCCAGGGCCTGCGCGTCGGCCTTGGTGTCGGCCTGGGCGCGTGCGCAGCCGGTGAGATCGGA
>NZ_VWWC01000349.1:0-2214 GCF_011753175.1 Burkholderia sp. Cy-637
TGCGCCGCCATCCGCGGCGCCCGACCGTGCGCTGCCATGTTCCGTTCCCTGACCACCCTCCTGAAGAAATGGCGTGCCTCGCGCAGTGCCAGCCACCAGCTCGACGCGCTGCTGGCCACGGCCGACGCGAACGCGCCGCATGCCGAGCGCAGCGAGTGGCTGATCGAGCTCGCGCACTGGCTGCGCCGCGAGGGCAGCGTGCAGCCGCCGGCCGCCGAACGAGCCGCCGCCGAGGGGGCCGCCCCCGAGCCGCCGCGCGGTTTCACGGCCCACGCGCGGCTGCGCTACGTGCTGCACGTGCTGGACCGCAATCCGGCCTGGAAGGCCAACGTGGCGCGCATGCTGCGCGCGCTGCTGCGCGAGAGCGACGGCATCTCCCTGCTCTGCGACGCCGGCATGCCGGTGCATTCCGGTTTCTTCGGCGCGCTGTTCGAGCGTATCGACGCCTCGCTGATCCCGCCCGCGCCGAACCGGCGCGAGCTGGCCGCGCTGTTTACGCTGATGTTCCCGGCGCCGTCCGACGCGGCCTGGATCGACGCGCTGCCCGAGGACCTGCTCGCGCGCCTGCAGGCGCTGTTCGCCTACGAGATCACCGAGACCGAGCGCCATGAGCCCGGCTCCTTCTCGCGCGACCTGCTGGCCGCGCTGCACAACCTGACCCTGCAGATCAGCTCGACCGGTCTGTCGCAGACGGTGCGCAGCCGGCTGTCGGGCGACGAGGCGCGCAAGCCCGCCGAGGCCCAGCCCTTCTACCGCCTGACGCGCGCCATGCTGGCGGTGGAGAGCGCGCAGGCCGCGCTGGAAGACGGCGGCCCGGGTGGTTCGGGCGGCGAGGCCAGCAAGCTGCTGCACGAGGTCAACTACCTGCGCGTGCTGCTCGACGAATGCCGGCAATCGGCCGACGAGGTCTCGGCGCACCTGTACCGCAACGGCGTGTCGGTCGACATCGTGTTCCAGGTCGAGCGCATGCGCATGCGCATCCACCGCGCCGAATCGCTGCTCAACGCCTGGATGGCGCGCGACGAGCCGCGCGGCCTGGCGCGCCTGACGGCCGAGCTGGTGGACGCCAACCAGAACAGCCAGAGCGTCTCGCACCTGGTGCGCAGCAACTTCTCGCTGTTCGCGCGCAAGCTGGTGGAGACCAATGCCGATACCGGCGAGCACTACATCACGCGCGGCCGCGCCGACTACCTGAAGATGATGCGCATGGCCGCCGGCGGCGGCCTGGTGACGGTCGCCACCGTCTGCGTGAAGTTCTGGATCACCGGCGCGCACCTGCAGTCGATGATCGAGGGCTTCCTGGCCGGCATCAACTACGCGGCCAGCTTCACGCTGATGCACTTCCTGCACTTCACGCTGGCCACCAAGCAGCCGGCGATGACCGCGCCGACGCTGGCGCGCGAGCTCGACGACATCGGCCACGAGGAGGGCGTGAAGCGCTTCGTGGCCTCGGTGGTGGCGCTGATCCGCACCCAGGCGGCCGCCATCGCCGGCAACGTGCTGGTGGTGCTGCCGGTGTGCCTGGCCGTGCAGCTCGGCGCCCACGCCCTGCTGCATGCCGACGTGATCTCGGCCGACAAGGCCCACGCCACGCTGCGCTCGTTCGCGCTGCTCGGCCCCACGCCGATCTACGCGGCGCTGACCGGCGTGCTGCTGTGGGCCTCCAGCCTGATCGCCGGCTGGGCCGACAACTGGTTCGTGCTGCATCGGGTGGGCGACGCGATCGCCTATCACCGGCGCCTGCGCCTCACGCTCGGCGTGAGCGGCGCGGCGCGCCTGGCGAGGTTCTGCAAGAGCAACGTGGCCGGGGTGGTGGGCAACGTCGGGCTGGGCATGATGCTCGGGCTGGTGCCGGCCATCGTCAGCGCCTTCGCGTTCGGTTTCGAGGTGCGCCACGTGACGCTCTCGGCCGGCTCGATCGGCGTGGCGCTGGGCGTGCTCGGCAAGCCCGCGCTGGCCTCGGGCGAACTCTGGTGGGCGACGGCCGGCGTGCTGTCGATGGCGGTGCTCAACGTGGCCGTCAGCTTCGCGCTGGCCTTCACCATGGCGGTGCGTTCGCGCGCGCTGCGGCCGACCAAGGTGCGCGCGCTGATCGGCGCGATCTGGCGCGCGGTGCGCGCCGATCCGATGAGCCTCATCTGGCCGCGCGCCGCGCGCGGCCCGCACGAGGCCGCGTCGGGACCGGGCGCGCACTGAGGTCGGACGGCCCCGGCG
>NZ_VWWC01000350.1:0-2234 GCF_011753175.1 Burkholderia sp. Cy-637
AGCGTGCCCGATCCCTTCGACAGCGCCGCCTCGCGCGCGGCCGCGGCGGCCTACGAGCAGGGCCAGGCGCACGCGCAGGCCGGCGCGGCGCGGCCCGCCGCTAAGCAGCACGATCTCGGCGATTTCGACGATATCGACGAATTCGGCTTCCTCGACGACGGGCTCTGGCGATGAGCGGCGACAAGCGCAAGCGCGCGGCCGCGCTGGTCTACGACCCGAAGGGCGGCGATGCCGCGCCGCGGGTGGTCGCCAAGGGTTACGGGCTGGTTGCCGAGATGATCGTGGCGCGCGCCCGCGAGGCGGGCCTGTACGTGCATACCGCGCCGGAGATGGTGTCGCTGCTGATGCAGGTCGATCTCGACGATCGGATTCCGCCGGCGCTCTACCAGGCGGTGGCCGAGCTGCTGGCCTGGCTCTATGCGCTGGAGCGCGCCGAGCCGCGCGAGGCCGAGGGCGAGGGCGCGGCGGCCGGCCCCGGCGGCAAGCCCGAGCCGGGCGGCGAGTTTCCGGCGCTGCCGCAGCCGCGTCGTTGAAAGTGGATGAGACGAGCGCGGGCTTGCCGGGTTGATCGGCCTCGCGGAATCACCCACTGCGAGCGGGCCGCTGAGGCCGGATGAAGCGAGGCGTGGGCTTCCGTCGCGACGCGGCCCCGCCCGCTACGAACGCGCCGCCGCGGCGCTGCCCGGCACTGGCGCGAGCGCCGGCCCGTGGCGATGCGTGAAGCGGCTGGTATTGCGCAGCGCCAGCTCCTCCTGGCGCAGGTTCTTGGCGCGCGCATGCTGGTCGAGCAGCAGCGCGCGGTAGCTCTCCAGCATCGCCTCGCCCTCCTCGCGCGGACGCACCAGCACCAGCGCATAGCTGGTCGCCATGCGGCGCGCGTTGTCGAGCATGCCGAGGCTGGTGTCGCGCAGCGCGCGGTAGGGCGAGCCGTCCGGCAGCGGCAGGCTCGACAGCACCGCGTAGAGGTTGTTCCAGCGCGGCACGATATCCGTCATCACCTGGTTCGACACCGCCAGCCGCTCGGCCTCGGTGCCCATCGGCTCGCGCTGCAGCGTCGCCAGCGCGTTGCCGATCTCGGCCGAGGCGCCCGTCATCGCCATGTATTCGCGGGCGAAACGCAGCTCCTGCTGGCGTCCGTGGCCGGGATGGGTGAGCGGGTAGGCCAGCGCGATCACCAGCAGCGCGCCGATCCCGGCCGCGGTGGTCACGTTCGCGCCGGCGGTCGCCTCGCGCGCGGCCGGGTCGAGCGGCGGCGCCAGCGCCAGGCCCACCGCGAAGCCGGCCGCGAGGCCGCCGAGGTGGGCGGCGTTGTCGATCGCCGGATGCAGGAAGCCGTTGTAGAGGCAGTAGGCGACGAAGCCGAGCGCCAGCGAGCGCTGGTGGTCGTGCACCAGCGCCGGCAGCTCGCGGCGCCGGCGCAGCAGGCAGGCCAGCAGCGCGCCGAACACGCCGAGGATCGCGCCCGAGGCGCCGGCCGCGCATTGCATCGGGTCCCACAGCACGCTGGTCATGCTGGCGATCACGCCCGCGAACAGGTACAGCGAGAGGAAGCGGAAGCTGCCGTAGAGCCGTTCCGCGAGCGGCCCGAAACGCGCCAGCACCAGCAGGTTGACGGCCAGGTGCAGCGCCCCGAAGTGCTCGAAGCTGCTGGTCAGCAGGCGCCACCAGTCGCCGTCCAGCGTGTCGGGGCCGTAGTTCGCGCCCCAGCGGATCATCGCCGGTATGTCGGGCTGCAGCGGCGAGACGCCGTTGAGCACCATCGCCGCGAACAGCAGCAGGTTCGCCGCCACCAGGCCCCAGGTGGCCCAGGCGAGCGGCCGGGACTGCACCAGGTCGCCGAAGCGCGCGTGCGCGTCGAGTTCGGCGGCGAAGGTGGAGGTGACCTGCATCGGCAGGCGATCGGCGATGCTCGCGGCGGCGGCCGCGTCGGCGGCCTGCAGCGCGATGCCGAGCACGCCGTCGGGGGTGTGGAGATCGAAGAAGATGCGCTTGCCGGCGCTGCTGGCATCGAAGATCTGCGCGCGCGGGATCGCCAGGTGGAAGGGCTGGGCGCCGATCCAGCCGCCGGTGCTGCCGTCCAGCGACAGCGTGCCGGTGGCCGCGCCGAAGCTCAGCGTGCCGCTGCCGGGAAAGCCGCCGTGGCGCGCGCGGCGGCGCGGATCGGCGGCGCGCGTCTGCACGGAAAAGCGGATGCGGAAGCTGTCGACGTCGCCCGGCGCGGCGGCGGGCAGGCT
>NZ_VWWC01000351.1:0-2016 GCF_011753175.1 Burkholderia sp. Cy-637
GCGTGATGCCGGTGCCGGTGCGGATCGCCTCGCATACGCCGCGGCTCGCGGCGGCCGTGCCGGTGTTCCGCGATGCGCTCGGCGCCGTGCCGGTCGCGCGCGGCGCGGCCGGCACGCGCCTGTTCAGCGGCATCGACGGCGCCGCCGTGCTCGATACCGAAACCGGGCTCGACAAGCTCGCCCGGCAGATCGCCGAGCCGGTCGAGTGGGCCGCCTGCCTGGCCGCCTGTGTCGAGGCCGGCGCGAGCGCCTTCCTCGAACTCGGGCCGGGGCGCGCGCTGGCCGAGATGGCGGGTGCGGCCTATCCATCGATACCGGCGCGCAGCCTGGCCGATTTCCGCTCGCTGGACGGCGTGCGCGGCTGGCTGGAGAGGATCGAGGCGGCTTGAAGGGCGTGGCGGGGGCGCGGTGGTATGCAGGTCGCCGTGCAAGTGGAGGGCTTCGCGAGGGATCCGGCCGAAGCGGATGATCGAGGCAGCTTGAACGAGGCGGCGAAGGCAGCGGCGGCATGCCCTCGCCGTACAAGCGGAAAGGCCTCGATACCGGCCGGAAGCCGGGCGATCCACGGCACCCGAAGCCGCTGCCGGACGCGGCTGGCACGGCCCGGCGAACGCGCGTTCGTCGTCGCCGCGCCACGCCGCGCAGAAACCGCTTGCGAGCCGCATCGGCGTGACTACAATACGCGCCCGATGAGACCACACGCCCGCCTTGCCGCTGCTTTCAGCGCGGCTTCCGCCTTTGCCGCGCCCGCCGTTTTCGCGCTGCCCGCGCCCTTCGTCGGCGCGAGCGCCAGCGCCTATTTTTCCGATGATGCCGTCTCGGCCGACCTGGCCGCCGAACTGGTGCGCGGCGCGCGGCAGCGCGTGCTGGTGGCCGGTTACGCCTCGCTGTCGCCGAAGCTGGCGGCCGCCCTGTGCGATGCGCGCCGGCGCGGGGTCGCGGTGCGCGTGGTGCTCGACCGTTCGGCGCCGGCACTGCGCTACAGCGGCGCGGCCCTGCTGGCCGAAACCGGCGTCGAGGTGGTGTTCGCGCGTCGCGCCGGCCTGATCCGCGCGCCGTTCCTGGTGGTCGACGATGCCGTCGCGACCGAGGTCGCGGCCCGGCGCGCGGGTTTGGCCAGGGCGGCCAGCGGCGCGGACGTGGCCGCGCTGCTGCCGCGTGCCGACATGCGCCCCGGCGTGCACGAGTTGAATGTATTCCACGACGTGCCGCGGCTCGCGCAAGCCTATGCGCAGACCTTCTGGCGGCTCTACCGCGTGGCGGCCGCCGAGCGCTGAAATCCGGGCCGCCGTCGGCGAGCGGGATCACGTCTTGCGGCACATGACGGCCGGCACGCGCGCATGCGAAACCCGATGCGCCGCCGCGAAGCCGGTCGGTACCGGTGCCGCCTCTTCATCGTCGCGCCGTTTCGATCCGGCACCATAATGGCCGACCGTTCGACGGACCGGACAGACACCGGCCCGCCCGTGCCGCGCGATGCCGCGGCGCGGCCCGCCGGAACGGCGCGACGACGCAGTTGGCGGCCTGCGCGTTCGCTTGCACAATAGCCGCTCCCACGACGAGGCAGACGATGGCGATCACGGTCGAGACTCTCCAGTTCGCGGCACGCGACGGACGACCGTTGACGGGCTCGCTCCATATTCCCCCCGTATCGAACCGGCGCGCGGTGCTGATCAACAGCGCGCTGGGCACGCCGCGCGCGCGTTACGACGGGTTCGCGCGCTTCCTGGCCGAAGCCGGCTTCAGCGTGCTGAGCTACGACAACCGCGGCATCGGCGGCTCGCGCACGGCGGTGGGCGACGCCGATCGCGTGCGGCTGCGGCAGTGGGGCGAGGCCGACCTGCCGGCCGCGCTCGACTGCCTCGCCGCGCGGCTGCCCGAGGCGCGCCAGTTCGCCGTCGGCCATGCCACGGGGGGACGGCTGCTCGGTCTCGCACCGAACCTGGGCCAGTTGTCGGGCATCGTCACGATCGCGGCCGGCACCGCCTATCGCGGCGACGCGCGCGGCCTGGCCGG
>NZ_VWWC01000352.1:0-2022 GCF_011753175.1 Burkholderia sp. Cy-637
CGGGCCGTGAGGCGGCGCTGGCCATCGTCAATCCCAGCTCCGCCAGCGCCTGGCGGCTGCCGGCCAGCACGCAGGCCTCGCCGGGATTGACGATGGCCAGCGCCGCCTCGCGGCCCGCGCACAGCGCCTCGAGGTCGGCACGGCCCAGGCCGCGCACGAACAGCATGCCTTCGTCGCCGGCGCTGGCCACGTCCATGGCCTCGGCGCGCGCGGCGATCAGGTCGAGCGCCTCGATCGCGCCGATCCGCCCGGCCACATGCCAGGCCGCCAGCTCGCCGACGCTGTAGCCGGCCACGCAACGCCGCCTCGGCAGCAGCGGCGCGAGCCGCGCGTGGGCCGCCAGCGCCTGCAGGGTGCAGAGCAGTTGGGCGGCGCGATTGGCGCGCAGCGCATCCTCGTCGGCGCGACGCAGCCAGTCGCGCGGATCGGCGCCGAACCAGCGCGAGGCATGGGCGAACCAGGGCTCGACCGTCGCATCCTCGCCGATCCAGTCGAACATGTCGGGGCCTTGCTGGCCTTGCCCGGAACAGAGCAGCGCGATCGTCATGGCGCTTCGAAGCCGTCGACGAACAGGCTCATCGCGAGCAGGTCGGCCGCGCCGCCCGGGCTGAGGCGCCGCGCCACGAAGGCGCGATGCACGGCCTCGGCGCGCGCGAGCCAGTCGCTCGCTGCCACGCCGCCGCGCGCCAGGAATTCGCGCGCGCCGCGCTGCGCGAAGGCCAGCCCCTCGGCGCCGCCGCGATGCAGCAGGTTGGTGTCGTCGAGCTCGGCGATCAACGCGAAGCAGGCCTGCACGCGCGCGGCCGCCTCGTCGCCGGGCCGCAACTCGCGCGCCTCGCGCAGCGCGGGCAGCCCGATCCGGTAGACGCTCGGGAATCCGTCGGCCGCCTCCTGGCGCGCGCCGCCCACGCCGTGACGACGGATCGCGATCTCGCCATGGCTGTCGGATGGACGGGGCCCAAGCAGGATCTCGGCGCCCCATTGCCGCGCCACGCAAGCGCCCAACGTCTGCCCGGCGGCCGTCCCGAGCGCGGCCGCATGGCGCAGACCCGCGGCCGCGCACAGCAGGCCCAGCCCGAAGATCGCCCCGCGATGCGTGTTCACGCCGCCGGTGGCGGCCAGCATCGCGTGCTCGGCGCGCAGGCCGATGCGGCGCAGCGCGGCCATCTCGCGACGCTCGGCGCCGGCGCGCGCGAGTTCGGCGAGGTACGGGCCGATCGCGGCGGCGCTGCGCGCGAAGGTGCCGGCGTTCATGTCCAGATGACTGCCATTGTCGACGCGGCTGACCAGCCCCGGCTTCGGCCAGGTGTCCACCTCGAGCCGCAGGCAGCGCTCGGCGAAGGCGCCGATCATCGCCTCGGGCCCCTCGGCCGGCCGATCCGGCTGGCGGGGCGTGGGCAGGCGCAAGCGCAGGCGGCCCATCACACGGCCCCCGCCAGGAAATCTCGCGGCGCGAGCAGCCGCACTTCGGTCGCGGTCTTCACCATCACCTCGTCCTGCCCCGCCTGCAGTTCGCGCCAGTTCGCGCCGGCGCCGTCGACGCGGATCACCTCGCCGTCGATGCGCATCGGCGCACCGGCCTCGCAGGCGGCCACGTCATCCAGCATGGCGGCGAGCGTCGCCAAGCCGTCGCCGGCGGCATCGAAGCCGGGCGGCAGCTCGAACAACAGATCGAGATCGGAATTCGCGGAAAGATAAGGCAAGCCCGTCAGCCCTTGCCAGGCCAGGCTGCCGAACGCGCGGCAGACGATCCGGTGACGGCGCGTGATCGCCTCCAGCGCATCGAGCGTGGCGCGCCAGGCGGGCGGCGCGACTTCACGCAACGAATCCAGCGCGGGCGGCCGCTCGATCGAGACGATCGCCTCGGCCGCCAGGCTCACGCCGATCCGCCGCTTGCCGAGCGAGGGCGGCAGCGGCAGGCCGAGCGGCACGCCGGGACGGGCCGCGTCGCAGGGCCCCGGGCGCCGCACCATCAACGGCCAGCCGCGCACGGCCCAGTCACGCAGCACGGGCCGCGCGGCC
>NZ_VWWC01000034.1:0-51530 GCF_011753175.1 Burkholderia sp. Cy-637
GCCCCGACCGCGCGCCGCCGCCGCTGCGGCGCGATCGCCGCCCGCCGCCGCCGCGCGCTCGCGGTTATGTCTGGGCCGATGGTTACTGGGATTGGCGCGGTGGCCGCTATGCGTGGGTGCCGGGGCGCTGGATCGCGGCGCGGCGCGGGCGCCGCTGGAGCTCGGGACAATGGCGCCGGCAGGGCCCGAACTGGGTGTTCGTGCCGGGCGGCTGGCACTGAGTCGCCAGGGCACCGCCCCCTGCGAGATGCGCAACACACTATATATATAGTGTGTGTGGAACTGACGCCCCCGTCGGCTGTCGAAGCGCCCTTCCCGCAAGTTGCCGCGCCCCCGTTTCGGCACGCCGGCCAGGCCGTCATCGGCCGGCGTCCAGTTCCCCGCTTCGATCGATTTCGCCCAAGCATATGCCGTGGCACGCGTTGCTCCGCCGCCACGACATGAGCGAGCCGGCCCACGCGAGCGCCGCCTCCGCCGCCGCATCGTTTTGCCTGCCCCTGCCTGCCACGTCCCTCCCGATCGCTCGCGCGTGATTTGCTAATCGCAAATCGGCCGTTCGTGAGCGCGCCGCCCTTGCCTAGCATCGCCCTTCGCGACCGCCGCCGTGCCGCCAGCACCGCGCCGCCGCCGCGATCGCGCCCGCACGCCCCTGCTTCCCGCCCATCGCGCCGATCGCCAACCGTGGAGAACCCCTTGAGCACCCTCGACCTCGATGCGGCGAGTTCCTCGCCGATCCGTTCCGCGAGCGACGTCTCGCGCCTGATCAACACCAGCACCAGCCGCGACAGCCATGCGCGCGTGATCGTGCTGCTGGCGCTGGGCGGCGTGTTCCTCGACGCCTACGACCTGACCACGCTGTCCTACGGCATCCAGGACGTGGTTCGCGAATTCGGCCTCACGCCCGCGCTGACCGGCCTGGTCACCTCCTCGATCGTGATCGGCACGATCCTCGGCAGCCTGCTCGGCGGCTGGTTCACCGATCGCATCGGCCGCTACCAGGTGTTCATGGCCGACATGCTGTTCTTCGTGGTCGCGGCGATCGTGGCCGGGCTCGCGCCGAACGTCTGGGTGCTGATCGCCGCGCGCTTCGTGATGGGGCTCGGGGTGGGCATCGACCTGCCGGTCGCGATGGCCTTCCTGTCCGAGTTCTCGAAATTCCAGGGCCGCGGCAACAAGGCCTCGCGGCTCGCCGCCTGGTGCCCGATGTGGTACGCCGCGTCCTCGGTCTGCTTCCTGATCGTGTTCGGTCTCTACTTCGCGTTGCCGGCCGAGCATGCGGGTTGGCTCTGGCGCGCCTCGCTGATCTTCGGCGCGGTGCCGGCGCTGGTGATCATCGCGGTGCGCAGCCGCTTCATGAACGAGTCGCCGCTGTGGGCCGCCAACCAGGGCAAGCTGGAGGACGCCGCGCGCATCCTGCGCGAGTCCTACGGGATCCGCGCGCACCGCGCCGAGGATGCCGGCGCGCCGCCGGCCCAGGCGCCGGTCGGCTTCCGGGTGCTGTTCCGGCGCCCCTACCTGGCGCGCACGCTGGTGGCCAGCGCGATGAATCTCTGCATCCCCTTCGAATACACGGCGATCGCCTTTTTCCTGCCCTCGATCCTGTCGCAGTTCCTCGGCGCCGGCGTGTTCGAGACGATCTCGGCCTCGCTCGCGCTGAACCTGCTGTTCGCGCTGACGGGCGGCCTGCTGGGCATGCGCCTCGCCTATCGGCGGCCGTCGCGGCAGGTCGCGATCGCGGGTTTCGCGCTGCAATTCGTGTCGCTGGTCGCGCTGGCCCTGCTCGGTCATCCGCAAGGCGCGCTCGGCATCGGCCTCGCGCTGGCGATGCTGGGCGCCTGGCTGTTCGCGGAAGGCTTCGGCCCCGGCGCGCAGATGATGGTCTACCCGGCGCTGTCGTATCCGACCGCGATCCGCGGCACCGGCGTCGGCTTCGGCCGCGCGCTGGCCGGCCTGGGCAGCGCGCTCGCGCTGTTCGTGCTGCCGATCCTGAAGGCGCGCTACGGCACCGACATGTTCTGGATCGTGTCGATCGCCGCGCTGATCCCGATCGGCTTCCTGGCGGCGGTGCGCTTCGAGCCGACCCGGCAGGACGTCGACGACGAGGCCGCGCAGGAGGCGGCCCGCTGATTCCCCCGCGTCGTCCGTCCAGCCGCTCCGGCTGCACGGGCCGCCAGCCACACGTCGAATCCTGCCCGGCGAACCACTTGCCCGGCCCAGCCTGCTCGAATCGCCCAGCGCGAGACCGACATCGCGCAGCCGGGAAGATTGCCAACCGACCGGGCCTGCCTCCCGCCCGATGCGCTTTGCATTCCTGAGCAAAACCGGCACCACGGACCGCATGCCATCGTCGACCTTCCGAAAGCCTTGTCAGTCTTTCGCAGCGCATTTGCATCGCTTTGCGAAACGAATGGTCACCTTGTTGAAAGACCCGTCGCCGATGCGCCGCCGCGGCAAGCCCCGCGCGTAAACGCCTGTAAACACCGGCGCCGCCGGCCTTGCTATCGTTCCCGCGGAGGCTTCCCGTCGGTCACGCAAACCGTCGCTCGCCGCTCGCCAGTTGCATCGCGAGCACGCGATGCGAGCCCTGGCCAGCGTCGCGACGGAGCCGATCCGGCGACTTCATCCAGGGCGGGCCCAGCATGGAAAACAGGCAGATACTCGAACTCGCGACCACGCATCATCTCGCGGGCCGGCTGGCCGAGGCGCGCGACCTGTACCAGCGCGCGCTCACGCTCGAGCCCGGCGAGGCGAACCTGATGTTCCGCCTCGGCATGCTGGACCTGCAGAGCGGCGCCTACGACGCCGCGCTCGACTGGCTCGACGCCGCGCTGGCACGCGCCCCCGGCAATGCCCGCTACCACCTCGCGCGCGGCCACGTGTTCGCGGCCGCGCAATGCTTCGCGGAGGCGATCGGCGCCTACCGGCAGGCCCTCGCCCTCGACGCCGATTCCATCGACGCGCATTTCGCGCTGGCCTCGGCGCTGCAATCGGCCGGCCAGGCCGCGCCCGCCATCGAGGCCTATACCGCGCTGCTGGAGCGCGACCCCGCCCGCGTCGACGCGCTCAACAACCTCGGCAACTGCCACCGCCAGCTCGGCGAGCACCAGGCCGCGCAAGCCGCCTACCTGCGCGCGCTCGAACTGCAGCCCGGCGACGCCGATGCGCTGACCAACCTCGGCACGCTGGCGCTGGCGACCGGCCAGCTCGACGAATCGGTGGCCCTGCTCGAGATGGCCCGGCAGGTCGCGCCCGACTCGCCGATGGTGCTGGCCAACCTCGGCGTCGCCCTGCATCGACACGGCGAATTCGCCCGCAGCGCCGCCCTGCTGACGCGCAGCCTGGAGCTGGATCCCGTCTTCCCCGAAGCCGCCTACAACCTCGCCAACGCGCTGCACGCGCTCGGCCAGCGTCGCGAGGCGCTGGATCACTACCAGCGCGCGATCGAGCAGGCACCCGCGCATGCCGATGCGTACAACAACCTGGGCGTGGTCTACCAGGAAGCCGGCTCGCTGCACGACGCGGCCGACGCCTTCGATACCGCGATCCGCCTGCGCCCCGCCTTCCTGGCCGCGCTCAACAACCTGGCCGTGACGATGCGCATGCTCGGCGCGATGGACGAGGCCGAGGCGCGCCTGCGCGACGCGCTCGCCGCCGATCCGCGCCACTCGGCCAGCCACAACAATCTCGGCAACGTGCTGAAGGACCAGGGCCGCCTCGACGAGGGCATCGACTGCTATCGCCATGCGCTCGCATGCGACCCGGCCAACGTGGTGGCGCATGGCAACCTGCTCTATGCACTGAGCTTCCAGGCCACGCATCCCGAGGCGATCCTCGACGAGGCGCGCCGCTGGTCGGCGCGGCACGAGGCGCCCCTGCGCGCGCATCGCGAGCCGCATGCGCGGCCGGCCGAGCCGTCGCGCCGCCTGCGCATCGGCTATGTGTCGCCCGACTTCCGCAACCATTGCCAGGCGCTGTTCACGATCCCGCTGCTCTCGCATCACGATCACGCGCGCTTCGAGATCGTCTGCTATTCGAGCGTGACGCGCCCGGACGCGCTGACCCGGCGCATCGCCGGCCACGCCGATCTCTGGCGCGAGGTCAGGCAGCTCGACGACGAGCGGCTGGCGCGGCTGATCCGCGAGGACGGCATCGATATCCTGGTCGACCTCTCGATGCACATGGCCGACAGCCGGCCGCTGCTGTTCGCGCGCAAGCCCGCGCCGGTGCAGATCGCCTGGCTGGCCTACCCGGGCACCACCGGCATCGAGGCGATCGACTACCGCCTGACCGATCCCTGGCTCGATCCCGTCGGCGCCGACGGCTGGTACAGCGAGCGCTCGCTGCGCCTGCCCGAGACCTTCTGGTGCTACGACCCGCTGACCGACACACCCGAGGTCAATGCCCTGCCGGCGCTCGCGAACGGTTATCCCACCTTCGGATGCCTGAACAATCCCTGCAAGCTCGGCGATGCCTCGTTCCGTCTGTGGGCCGAAGTGATGCGCGGGTTCGACGAGGCACGGCTGGTCCTGATGGCGCCGGAAGGCTCGGCGCGCAGGCTTCTGCTCGATCGCTTGCGAGATCACGGCATCGACGACGAGCGCGTCGCCTTCACCGCCTTCCGCCCGCGCGCGGAGTACCTGCGGACCTATCACGAGATCGACATCGGGCTCGATACCCTGCCCTACAACGGCCATACCACCAGCCTCGATTCCTACTGGATGGGCGTGCCGGTGGTGACGCGCATCACCGACACGGTGGTGGGCCGCGCCGGACTGAGCCAGGCCGCCAACCTGGGCTTGAGCGAGATCGTCGCCGACAGCGACGCGCGCTTCGTCGAGATCGCCACCGGGCTGGCGCGCGACCTGCCGCGCCTGGCCGCGATGCGCGCCGGCCTGCGCGCGCGGCTCGCCGCCTCGCCGTTGATGGACGGGGCGCGTTTCGCGCGGCATGTCGAGGCGGCGTATCGCGGGGCGTGGCGGGGTTGGTGCGAGAGGGCGAGCGGCGGCGCGCCGGAGACGCGCGGCACGGCCTGAAAATGGTCGGGACCGCGTATACGCTAGTGGTGGAAGATCCGCACGCCGACGAAAGTAGAGCGTGATACGGGCAAGCGTTGCGCCCGGACAATCCATCGTGGATCGACATCGATGAAGTATCCGCACGTACTCGCCTTCGTCTGCGTCGCGCGCCTCGGCAGCATCCGGGCCGCCGCGCGGTCGATGGGCGTGACCCAGGCAGCCGTCACCAAGACGATGCGCCTGCTCGAGGAGGAGTTGGGCACGAAATTGATCCTGCGAGGCGTCGAAGGCACCACCCTGACCCCGGCGGGCCGGTCGCTGCTGCCGCGTGCGACGCTGATCGTCGAGCAGATGAGCCTCCTCGACGGCGACGTATCGCCCGACGATCGCGGCCGGGTGGCGATGGGCCTGTCCCTGATGGCCTCCGCCCGCCTACTGCCCCTCGTGTTGCCCGAATTCCTCGTGCAACGGCCACGCGCGCCCTTGCGCATCGTCGACGGCACGCTCTCCTCGGTGCTGCCTGGCCTGCGCGACGGCACGCTCGATTTCGGCGTCTGTGCCGCGCGGCCGGGATCGATTCCCCTGCCGTTCCGCTTCGACCCCTGGTTCAGCCGTCCGACCGTGGTACTCGCCTTTCGTACCCACCCGCTGGCAGGCAGGCGCTGCACGCGCGAGGAACTCACCCCCTTTCGCTGGGTGAGCGGCGGCATCCGCCTGGCGCCGCACCCGGAAGAATTCAGCGCGGCAAAAGCGAACGAGGCACCGCAGAACATCGAGAGCCAGAACGTGATCGCCACGCGGGCCGTGCTCAAGTGCAGCACCGCGATTGCCGTCGTCAACGAGGATATCGCGGCGGAAATCCAGGATCCCGACCTGGTCACGCTCGATCTCGTCGAGCCGCTGCCTGACCTGACCGAGGGCCTGGTGACGCGCTCGGACCTGATGCTGTCGACGAATGCGCGCCTGATGATGGAAATGCTGAAGAAGGCGGCGTTGCGCAACTTCGCGTGAACTCCGCCCAATGGCCTGTCAATGGAAACGGCGATGGCACGTGCCGACGATGACCTCAGAGTTCGAACGTGCTGCGATCCTTGCCGGCGATCCACGCCGGCACCCTGCCTCGCCCGGTCCAGGTCCGGCCCGATTCCGGATCCCAGTATTTCGGCGCGCGGGAGCCCGGCCTTTTCACGCCAGGCGTTCCCGTCAGTTCATCCGCATCGATCCCGAAATCGATCATCAGCTTCCTGATCGTGCACAAGGCCTCGTCCCGCACGCTGGCGCGAGCGCGCGCGAGCTTGGCCTCCAGTTCGGTACATTCGGCGAGCAGCTCCGGATAGGTCTTGTTCATGTTTCGAGCCAATGCGGCGGTTCAGGGGGCGGCGGCATAAAGCGCCGACAAGGCGTCGGTATAGGCAGCCAGGTTGTCGGGATGGTAGATGCTCACCGAATCGAGTACCTGCCTCGACTGCTCGCGGTAGGCCTCGAGGTTCGCATCGTGTTCGGCGAACGCCCGCAGCAGGGCATGGCCACCGGCCAGGCAATCGAACCCCGGGTAGTAATATCCGGCCTTGTCGAGGAATGGCGAATTGTGAATCAGCGGGTAATCGCCATACAGCAATTCGTAGTACAGATAGTTCTGGGCGTTTTCCCAGCTATGCGACACGACGGCATCGCCATGCGCCGCCATGAACTCGTACACCGCGTAACGGCTTTCGAAGGTGGTGAGCCCATGATCGACGATATCGAGCGCCTTGGCGAAATGAACGAAGGTCGTGTGATCCTTCAGATGCATCGCATTGCAGACGCGCACCACCTCCAGGAAATCGGCCTTCGCGCGATAGGCCTCCTCGGCCACCAGCATCGGGACGATGCTGGTCTTGACCATGCAGATGTTCGGTTCGAACATCGCCACGCGCCAGCGCCGCCTGCCGGGCCGGTAGCCGAAACTCAGGCCGGCGCCGAGCGTGGTACGTGCCTTGTCGAACAGCACCGGATGCCAGATGTGCGGCACGATCGTGACCGGCGCGCGCAAGCCGGTCCGGTA
The DNA here is from genome assembly GCF_011753175.1 of Burkholderia sp. Cy-637. Classification (NCBI taxonomy): domain Bacteria; kingdom Pseudomonadati; phylum Pseudomonadota; class Betaproteobacteria; order Burkholderiales; family Burkholderiaceae; genus Burkholderia; species Burkholderia sp. Cy-637. The sequence continues at coordinate 7,060 of NZ_VWWC01000034.1, forward strand.
ATAGTGCAGGCAGGAGCGCTCGAATTCCGGGATCGTCCAGACCGCGTCGTAGGGCGCGCCCGAGAACAGGAAACCCGGAGGCTTGTCGAACATCGCGCGTTCGATGTCGATCACGTAGTCGTTGCCGACCCGCATCGTGACGGCCTTGCCGCCCCGCTCCCGAAACGCACGCAGGTAATCCGGGCTGAACTGCGCGCTCATCTCGATCAGCACGTCGCAGCGCTGCAGCGCTTCGTCCATGGCGAGCAAGGGCACATCCCACTCGTCGAGCATCAACTGCGGATCAGCGGCCTGCTCGCCGCCGTTCACCATCACGGCCTCGGCGACAAGCGGCGACTGACGCAACAGCAGGATCAGCAACAGGCAGTTCTGGAAAATGCCGTTTTCCCACAGCGACTGGCCGGCGCCCCGCACATGCAGCGACACGCCGACGACCAGGCGCCTGCCCTCGCCAGGCGCACCGCGGACCTTGGTATCCGGCATGCTCATTCTCCGATTCGAGCGACCAGGCGCGTGACGAACGCGTCGAGATTCGCGGGGTTGTCGATCGAGACCGACCTCAGCAGGCGGTCGGCCTTGTCACGGTAATCGTCGAGTCGTTCGTCGTGATGCAGCCACGCGTCGAGCAGCACGCGGCCGCCTTCGGCCGCGTCGAAATCCGGGTAGTAGTAACCGGCCCCACCGAGCAGCATGGAATTGTGGATCAGGGGATAAGCGCCGTAGAGCACGTCGTAATACAGGTAGTTCTGCGGATTTTCCCAGTGATGCGACACGATTGCATCCGCATGGCGCGCCATGAAGCCGGGCAGGTCCATGCGCGGCTCGAAGCTGGCCTTGTGCTGGCGCACCAGGTCGAGGTTGTTGGCGAAGTGCAGGAAGGTGGGATGCGCCTTCATGTGCATGGCATTGACCACGAACAGATGCTGGATCGCATCGGGCCTCGCCCGGTAGCACGCCTCGCTCACCAGCATCGGATAGTGGCAAGTCTTGACGACCGAGATGTTGGGCTCGAGCGTGCCGATCCGCCAGGGCCGAGCGCCGCGCCGATATCCGAATGCCAGGCCTTCGCTTGCCAGTTCGGCGATGCGCCGGTCAATGAAGTACGGCGACCACAGATGCGGGATTGTGTGAACCGGCGCACGCATCAGCGTGCGCAGCAGTGGGACGTCGACCCTCTCCGATTTCTCCAGCACCCATACTTCGTCGAACAGGCGATGGTTGAAGATGTGCCCCGACGGCTTGCCGAAGATCGGCGTTTCGGCCAGGCCGCCATAGGTGTGGCCGACAAAGCACGCGACCAGTTTCTTGCCGAGCGCCTTCACGTGCTTGAGCCATTCGAGCGGCAACTGCGCGCCCATTTCGATGACGACGTCGAGCTGATGCGTGACGTCGGCCGGTCTGACGAGCGGTATGTCGAGGCCGTCCAGGTCCAGGCCCGACGGCAGCATGCCGGCATCGCCGCCGTTCAGGAAATAGACAGGGCCGACGTGCTCGGAACGCTTGAGCATCATCGCGAGGTAGGCGATGTTCTGATGAATGCCGTTTTCCCAGATCGCCTGGCCCTCGCGTGCGAACAATGAGATACCGACGCACGGCCGTCGCTCGCGGTGACCGCCTGCGACGCATTCAGTGGTGTATGTCACCGTCAGTACTCCCTTGAGGTGTCCTGTTCTTCGTCATCGCATCGAGCGCACGACGATGCACTCTGCCTTGAACGAATTATCATGGCTGATTCGCGACAGCGAGATTCGAATCCATCGTCCCGATCTGCGCGAATGATAAACGCCTTTTAATGGCATTGACATCCGCCATACCGCGCCGATAAGTCAAATATTTATAAATCGGCTTTGAAATTTAAAAATCGGATAATCAAATTCCGCATATTGCATCGCCATTATCTGGCGCAATCCCGGCACGCATGGCCTCATGCGCCGGACATTGCCTGCCCGGCCAGCGAGGCATCACTCGAATATCTCCTGGATCGCGGATTCGGCGACCTCCAGGAAGCGCGCAAGCTTCGGCGTGCTCTCCCCGTCCTTCGGATAAATGATATTGATCGGCATGGGCGCGCCGGCCCATGCCGGAAATATCCTGACGAGACTTCCACTCTTGATATCGTCCGTCACGGCCCATTCGGGAACCAGTAGCGCGCCGATCCCCTGTCGGGCCGCCTCCCGTGTTGCAAGGATCTGGTCCGCCACGAATACCGGATCGATCTGGAATTCATGCCCGCGTTGGTGATCGTCAAACAATTGCAAACGAGTACGATAATCCGCCGACAGCGAAATCCACGGCAGCTTCCCGGACGACGCGATCGGCGATTCGTCGATTCCGCAGCGTTCCAGCAGGTCCGGACTGGCCACCACGATCCGCTCGAGCATTCCCACCGAGCGCACCGCCGAGGCCTGATCGAACGGCAGCCCGAAGCGGATCACGCAATCGACGGCCTCCTCATGGAAGCGTACCGGCTTATCGTGCGCCATCCACTCCAGCTTGACCTGCGGGCATTCCTTGAAATACCGCGATGCCACGACGGTCAACCACTCCGGCACCAGCAGTTGCGGAACGATGATCCTCAAGCTGCCGCGTGGCTCGACATGCTCGCCTCGCATGATGTTCTCGAACTGCACCATGTCGCTGATCAGCGCACGAGAATACTCGTAATAGCGCTTCCCGGCATCCGTGACGCGCATCCCATGGGTAGTTCTGCGAACCAATTCCATGCCCAGAAGATCCTCGAGCGATCGCAGCTGACGGCTCACGGTCGGCTGGCTGGTATTGAGCGACTTGGCGGCTTCCGTGAAACTGCCCACCTCGACGATCTTCACGAAGGTGTCCATCAGGGCCAGCCGATTGATCTTGACATCCATAATTAGCACCACAGACTCGATGAGATTTTCTACCGCCACGCGGCGCTCGCAACACGCCGACCAGCTCCGGGGCGGGTCCCGCCTGCGATCACAGGCTTGCGGCACAGCCGGTGCCGTCCAGCCGGCGCCCGACTTCGCCGATCAGATGGCCGAATCATAGGCGCGTCATTCACGCTTCGAAAGACGAAACTTTGTCATGTGAATAACCCCCGGTTGTCGTGTCCCCACTAGACAATCATCACGAGAATCGAACGGCCGGGCACGCCTGCTCAGGCCACCGCCCCGAGCAGGTTCGCGAGCAGCAGGTCGTATTCGGCAACGAGCGACGGATTCGACGAGGTGTAGCGCAGCAGGATCTGGCGCTGGCGTCGCGTATACGCCTCCCATTCGCCGTCGTGCGCGCGCAGCGCATGCAGCAGCGCCTGCGCGCCCTTCTCCACCTCGTTGTCCGGATAGTAGTAGCCGAGATCGGGCGCGAGACCGGCGTTATGCACGAGCGGATAGCCCTGCCAGCACACATCGAAATAGAAGTAGTTGAGCGGGTTCGACCATTGATGCGAGACGACCACGTCGGTCAGGCTAGCGAGAAAGACCGGCGTGTCGAATCGTCCGACGAAGCTCGCCCTGCCCGCGCGCACGACCTCCAACTGGTTCATCAGCATCACGAACTCTGGACTGTCGTGTGCTAGGCGATCGGCATTCGACACATGAACGAACTCGATCCTGTCGAATGCCTGACGATAGACCTCGTCGATGATCAGCATCGGATACAGGCAGCACTTCACGACATCGTGATTCGGCTCCATCACGGCAAGCCGCTTGCCGAGCCGGCCGCTCGGGCGGTATTCGCCGTTGCCGGGGAGCACCGCGCCTCGCGCGGACAGGAACATCGGATCCCAGACGAAGGGCACGACGCGGCCCGGGCAACGGCGCAGGGACTGCAGGAACGGCAGCGACGAGGGTGCGATCTGCGGAATCGCCCATACCTCGTCGAACCCGCGGTTCACGAAGAGCGAATCCCAAAGACGCCTGCCGAACAGGATCGACTCCATCACGTTGATGTACTCGACGCCGCAGCAATAGCTGACGAGCCTGGTGCCGCGCGTCTTGAGGTAGGCGGTCTGGTCGGCATCGACCTGCCCCCCGAGCTCGATCAGCACATCCAGGGCGTCCTTCACGTCGGCGAACCCGCGCGTGTCGTACAGGGCGCGATCCCAGGGCAGCGCGTCGGTCAACGGCACGTCGGTGGTATTGACCAGGGTTACGCGATGCCCCCGCGGCGACGCCATCAACAGCTTCGCGAGAAACAAGGCGTTCTGCTTGATGCCGTTGATCCACATGCTTTCGTCGGGGCTGCGCAATCCGATCGTGATGCCGATGCGCAAGCCGTTCAGGGCAGCAGCCATCGCGACCCTCCCGAGGTACGGCAATCCTGCGGTTCTCCAGATCCCGATTTCATTTCCACCCCACGATACAAATAATCGTTATTCGTCAAGAGTAATTCACAATAATTGAAACTTCAATTGTCGTTTTATGACAATTGATTATTGAGATATCAAATAATTTCCCATATCTTCCCATCCGAAAAGAAAAGAGTCACGCAGCAAATGACTGTCGAATAACGGATATCCAGACTGCAAATAATCACTCAGCAGACATGGATATTCGACTTTCAAATCCATGAAATTCAGTCCATAAATGACAATAAATTTAAAGATTCTTCTCTGTGGCAATAAAGTTTTTGTTGCTAGCTTAGAAAACACAAATACACGGGCATTGCCCTCGAAGGCAGCGTCGAACGCATTCTCCGAGTGACGAACACCTGAGAGATTACAAAAACATTTTCCTAGCAATTTCATTTAGGTGTCCGTTATGAACAAGTCATACAAAACAGTCTGGAACGAATCGCTCGGTGCATGGGTGGCGGTCAGCGAGATCGATCGATGCAAGCGAGCCGGCGGAACGTCGAAGGATGGCGCCACCATGCAGCCCGGCCTCGCCCTGGGTCGCACGCTGTTGCGCCTGAAATCCGTGGCGTTCGGCGCATTGGCGGCTTTTGCGGTGGTCTCGTCGCCGCTGCACGCGCAGTCCCTGGTTGCCCCGGGCAACGTCAACGACGGAACGCTGTTCAACGGTACCGCTCCGGGCGGTACATCCGGCGGCACCGTCAGCAATGTTTATCCTTCTGGGCTGCAGGACAACAACACCGCCCTCTCCGGATTGTTCGGCGCGGATGTTCTGACTTATGCCACGAACGCATCTCTGATCGGCACCTCGCTCGGCTCTCCTACCAGCGTATGCGGGAATCTGAGTTCCACCTATTCGTGTGCCGCACTTTTTGGGACAACGACGGGTTTGTCGCAAACCGGCAATGTCATCACGCCAACGCTGAACATCGCCACCACGCTGTACAACTACACAACCGGCCTATACAGCGCCACCAATACGATTCTCACCGGCGTGGCACCGGGCCAGATCTCCGCCAACTCCAATGACGCTGTCAACGGCAGCCAGCTCTACAGCCTGTCCACCTCGCTGTCGAGCGCCCTGTCGACCGGCAACACGCATTACGTCAGCGTGAACGACAACGGCGTGCAGCAGGCCAACTACAACAACGACGGAGCCACGGGCGTCAATTCGATGGCCATCGGCACCAACGCGCAGGCGGCCTCGACCAACACCATCGCCATCGGCAATGCGGCGAACACCGGCCCGGCCGGCTCCGGCACGACGGCCAATATCGCGATCGGCAGCAATGCGCGCAACGGCAACGTGGTCGGCACCGATGGCAATACCGGCGGCCAGGTGGCGCTCGGCAGCGGCGCGACCACGAGCGTGGACGGCTCGATCGCGATCGGCCAGAACGCCCAGGCGACCACCAACAACTACAACATGGCGATCGGCTACAACGCCTCCTCGTCGGGTAATAGTGCGATCGCAGTCGGTCGACAAAGCGCGGCGTCCGCCGACTACGCGGTCGCGGTCGGACAGTTTTCCACCGCCAGCAGTGCCGGTTCGGTAGCAATCGGCGAGACCGCCGCGGCAACCGGCGGCCAGGCCGTATCGATCGGCTATGGCACCTCGACCAACGGCAACGGAGCCGTGGCGATCGGTGGCGGTCCGAACCTCGCGTCGGGTAGCGGCGTGGTGGCAATGGGCTTGAACAACCTGGCAACGGGTACGGGCGCCCTGGCGATGGGCTCGGGCAACCTGGCCAATGGCACGGGTTCAGTCGCGCTGGGCAGTGCCAGCGTGGCAAGCGGCAGCGGCTCGGTGGCCATCGGCTCGACGGCACGCGCAACGGGCGCGAACGGCGCGACCGCGATCGGCAGCGCGGCCTCCGCAAGCGGCATCGGTGCGATAGCACTGGGCAATTTCGGCACCTTCGCGGCCTCCACCGTCGCATCGGGCGGCGATGCCCTGGCGCTCGGCAACGGCTCGACCGCCAGCGGCACCGCCGGCTCGGTCGCACTCGGCGCATCGAGCACGGCGACCAACGTGAACACCACGGCGCTCGGCGCCGGATCGGCGGCGACCGGAGCCTCCGCCACGGCACTCGGAACCGGGGCCTCCGCGGCAGGGGCATCCTCGCTTGCCGTCGGTAATCTGGCCTCGGTGGGCAATGTCACCCAGGCGATCGCGATCGGCCCGAACGCCTCGACCTCGGCCAACAGCGGCATCGCGATTGGCTCCGGTGCCAGCGCCTCGGTGGCCGGCTCCGTCGCGCTCGGCAGCGGCTCGGTCACCGCTGCGGCGAATCCGACGCCCACCGGCACGGTCGGCGGCACGACCCATGCCTTCGCAGGCGGTGCGCCAAGCAGCGTGGTCAGCGTCGGCTCACCCGGCCTGGAGCGCCAGGTCACCAACGTGGCAGCCGGCCAGATCACGGCGACCAGCACCGATGCCATCAATGGCTCGCAATTGTTCGCCACCAATTCGGCCGTGAATTCGCTGTCGACGACGGTATCCTCGTCGAGCAGCGCGCTCTCGTCCCTGTCGACCGGCATCGGTTCGCTGTCCACCGGCCTGAGTTCGACCAATAGCAGTGTCGCTTCGCTGTCCAGCTCGACCTCGACCGGCATCGGCTCCTTGTCCACCGGCCTCAGCTCGACCAACAGCAACGTCGCGTCTCTGTCCAGCTCGACCTCGACCGGCATCGGCTCCTTGTCCACCGGCCTCAGCTCGACCAACAGCAACGTCGCTTCTCTGTCCAGCTCGACCTCGACCGGCATCGGTTCGCTGTCCACCGGACTGAGCTCGACCAACAGCAACGTCGCTTCTCTGTCGACCTCGACCTCCACCGGTATCGGCTCGCTGTCCACCGGACTGAGCTCGACCGATAGCACCGTCACGTCGCTCTCGACCTCGACCTCGACGGGCTTGTCCTCGACAAACAGCTCGCTCACCTCGCTGTCCACCTCGACCTCCACCGGCATCGGCTCGCTGTCCACCGGCCTGAGCTCGACCAACAGCTCGGTCGCGTCGCTCTCGACCTCGACCTCGACGGGTTTGTCGTCGGCCAACAGCGCGATCACCTCGCTGTCCACCTCGACCTCCACCGGCGTCGGTTCGCTGTCCACTGGCCTTAGCTCGACCAACAGCACCGTCACCTCGCTCTCGACCTCGGCCTCGACGGGTTTGTCGTCGGCCAACAGCGCGATCACCTCGCTGTCCACCTCGACCTCCACCGGTATCGGCTCGCTGTCCACCGGCCTGAGCTCGACCGACAGCACCGTCGCGTCGCTCTCGACCTCGACCTCCACGGGTTTGTCGTCGGCCAACAGCGCGATCACCTCGCTGTCCACCTCGACCTCCACCGGCATCGGTTCGCTGTCCACTGGCCTCAGTTCGACCGACAGCACCGTCACGTCGCTCTCGACCTCGGCCTCCACGGGCCTGTCCTCGGCAAACAGCGCGATCACCTCCTTGTCCACGTCGACTTCGACCGGCATCGGTTTGCTGTCCACCGGCCTGAGCTCGACCGACAGCTCGCTCGCCTCGCTGTCCACCACAACCTCCACCGGCATCGGTTCGCTGTCTACTGGCCTGAGTTCGACCAACAGCACGGTCACGTCCTTGTCCACCTCAACGTCGAGCGGCCTGTCGTCGGCCAACAGCGCGATTACCTCGCTGTCCACTTCGGCATCGACCGGCCTCGGCTCGCTGTCCACCGGCCTGAGCTCGACCGATAGCGCGGTCACCTCGCTCTCGACCTCGGCCTCCACGGGCTTGTCCTCGGCAAACAGCGCGATCACCTCGCTGTCCACTTCGACCTCCACGGGCATCGGTTCGCTGTCCACCGGACTCAGCTCGACCGACAGCTCGGTCTCGTCGCTCTCGACCTCGGCCTCCACGGGCCTGTCCACGGCAAACAGCGCGATCACTTCGCTGTCGACCTCGACCTCCACCGGCATCGGTTCGCTGTCCACCGGACTGAGCTCGACCAACAGCACGGTCACGTCCTTGTCCACTTCAACGTCGAGCGGCCTGTCGTCGGCCAACAGCGCGATTACCTCGCTGTCCACTTCGGCATCGACCGGCCTCGGCTCGCTGTCCACCGGCCTGAGCTCGACCAACAGCACCGTCACGTCGCTCTCGACCTCGACCTCGACCGGCCTGTCCACGACAAACAGCGCGATCACCTCGCTGTCGACCTCGACCTCCACCGGTATCGGCTCGCTGTCCACCGGACTGAGCTCGACCGATAGCACCGTCACGTCGCTCTCGACCTCGACCTCGACGGGCTTGTCCTCGACAAACAGCTCGCTCACCTCGCTGTCCACCTCGACCTCCACCGGCATCGGTTCGCTGTCCACCGGCCTGAGCTCGACCGACAGCACCGTCACGTCGCTCTCGACCTCGGCCTCCACGGGCTTGTCCTCGACAAACAGCTCGCTCACCTCGCTGTCCACCTCGACCTCCACCGGCATCGGCTCGCTGTCCACCGGCCTGAGCTCGACCGACAGCACCGTCACGTCGCTCTCGACCTCGGCCTCGACAGGCCTGTCCACGGCAAACAGCGCGATCACCTCGCTGTCGAGCTCGGCCTCGACCGGTATCGGCTCGCTGTCCACCGGACTGAGCTCGACCAACAGCACGGTCTCGTCCCTGTCGAGCTCGACCTCGACCGGCCTCTCGTCGGCCAACAGCTCGATCGTGTCGCTGTCCACCTCGGCCTCGACCGGTATCGGCTCGCTGTCCACCGGACTGAGTTCGACCAACAGCACGGTCAGCTCATTGTCGAGCTCGACCTCGACCGGTCTCAGCTCCTTGTCCACCGGCCTGAGCACCACCAACAGCACGATCAGCTCGCTGTCGAGCTCGGCCTCGACCGGCATCGGCTCGCTGTCCACCGGCCTGAGCACCACCAACAGCACGATCGGCTCGCTGTCCACCTCGACCTCGACCGGTCTCACCTCCTTGTCGACCGGCCTCAGCTCGGCCACCAGCTCGATCAGTTCGCTGTCCACCTCGACCTCGAGCGCGATCAACGCGGCCAAAACGCACTACTACAGCGTCAACGACAACGGCACGCAGCAAGGCAACTACAACAACGACGGCGCGAGCGGCCTCAACGCGATCGCCGCCGGCACCAACGCCAGTGCCTCGGGCGCCAGCAGCGTCGCGGTCGGCAACGGCTCGAACGCCGCCTCCGACGGCGCGGTGGCGATTGGCCAGAGCGCGACGGCCACCGGCGGCAAGGCGGTCTCGATCGGCTCCGGCAACACCGCCACCGGCGACGGCGCGGTGGCGATCGGCGATCCGAGCATCGCGACAGGTACCGGCGCGGTGGCGATGGGCGCGAACGACACGGCGATCGGCGACGGCGCGGTGGCGCTCGGCAACGCGAACACGGCGACCGGCGCCGGCGCGCTGGCGCTGGGCAACGCGAGCCAGGCAAGCGCCGACAACACCGTCGCGCTCGGCAACGCCGCGACGGCCAGCGCCAATGGCGCCCTCGCCTTCGGCTCCGGCGCGGTCGCGAACATCGCCAATTCGGTGGCCCTGGGCACCGGCTCGATGACGGCTGCCGCCAACCCGGCGTCCAGCACCACGATCGGCGGCGTCACGTACTTCTTCGCCGGCAGCACGCCCACCAGCGTGGTGAGCGTCGGCGCACCGGGCGCGGAACGCCAGGTCACGAACGTCGCGGCGGGCCAGGTCTCGGCCGCCAGCACCGACGCGGTCAACGGCAGCCAGCTCAATGCGACCAACCAGGCCGTCAACAGCCTGTCGACCTCGACCGCCGCCAATGTCGCGTCGCTGTCGACCGGCATCAGTTCGCTGTCGACCGGCCTGAGTTCGACCAACAGCACCGTGTCGTCGCTGTCCACCTCGACCTCGACCGCAATCGGCTCCTTGTCCACCGGCCTGAGTTCGACCAACAGCAATGTCTCGTCGCTGTCCACCTCGACCTCGACCAGCATCGGCTCCTTGTCCACCGGCCTGAGCACCACCAACAGCAACGTGGCTTCGCTGTCGAGCGGCGTGTCGAACATCAGCAATACGCTGAACCAGCTGTCAACCACCCTCAACAACAACACCACGCGGGCCGCCAACAACAATGGCATCGCCGCCGACATGAACGGCCAGGGCACCGATCTGCCGACCGTCACGGCCGGTTCGAACTCGGTGGCGATCGGCGCGAATTCGACGGATGGCGGCCGCTCGAACGTGGTGTCGGTCGGCAGCGGCACGCAGCAGCGCCAGATCACCAACGTGGCACCAGGCACGGAAGGTACCGATGCGGTCAACCTGAATCAGCTCAATGCCGTGCAGTCGACTCTGTCGACCTCGTTGTCGGGCCAGCAATCGCAGATCAACAGCCTCGGCTCGCAACTGCAGCAGACCGACCAGATGGCCAGGCAGGGTATCGCGGCGGTTGGCGCGATGGCCTCGATCCCGCAGCTCGATCGCGACGCCAACTTCGGGATGGGTGTCGGTACCGCCACCTTCCTGGGCCAGAAGGCAATCGCGGTCAACATGCAGGCACGCATCAGCGAAAACCTGAAGGCCTCGATCAACGGCGGCTTCAGCGGCAACCAGCGCGTGATCGGCGCGGGCATGCTGTATCAGTGGAAGTAAGCAGTCCGGGCGGGCGGATGAGATCGACCCACCCACCGCGCCGCGCCGACCGGACGATGGTCGGCGCGGCAACCTTCCCAAGACGAATGCATTGAGGATGCAACCATGAACAAACTCAGCTATCTCTGCGCGCTGTCCGTGGCCTCGCTTGCCGCGTGCTCGAGCGCGTCCGGCCCGACCTATAGCGTCTCCGAACTACAGGCGCGCGACGGCATGCGCACCTTCCAGGTGGATTGCCACGGCCTGCTGTCGGGCTCGCAAACCTGCATGAAGGCCGCGCGAAGGATCTGCGCCGATCAACCGGTACGCGTGATCGACTCGGCCCGCGCGCCGCGCAACAACGCGGTTCCCGCCGCGCTGGTATTCCAGTGCGGCGAGACACCGGCACCCATTGCCGTGGTCCCGCGCGTCGAGCCGGCCGTCGCGCCGGCCGCCCCTCCCGTGCCGCCCGCACCGATCGAGCACCTGAATCTGTCCGGCGACGCGTTGTTCGCGACCGGCCAGGCCACGCTCACGCCAAAGGCCCGTGCCTCGCTCGACACGCTCCTGAGCGGACATGCCGGGCGTCGCTATGCCGAGGTCACGGTCACCGGCTATACCGACTCGGTCGGACGGGACGCCTACAACCTCGCCCTCTCCAGGCGCCGTGCCGACACCGTCGCCGCCTACCTGCAGGCACACGGCCTGCAGGCCGACAAGCTGTCGGTGGCCGGCCGCGGCAAGGCCGATCCGATCGCATCCAACGCGACGGCCGAGGGTCGCGCCAGCAATCGTCGCGTCGAGATCTCGCTGCGCGGCTGATGGATCCATCGCTCGGGATCGGGCACCGCGCCCGATCCCGGCGGCGGCGGCTGATCGCGCGGTCGCGCCGCCCCCCCGGTATACCCTCGGCACGTCCCGCGCCAATCCGTACTCGTCCCCGCGGCATTCCTCGAACGACCTTCCGGGTCGACAAACGTGTTCCGTCGTCGACCCGGCACATCCGGCATCGCATTGCCTCATTTGAATACATGAAAATTTCGGCGCACGCCAAGATCAACCAGCTAGCCCTGATGGACACCTTTGTCCGCATCGTGGAGACAGGGAGTTTCACCGAAGCCGCCAGACAATTGAATTCGAGCCAGCCGACCGTGAGCCGCCAGCTTCAGATACTCGAGGCCCACCTGGGGGTACCGCTCATCAACCGGACCACCCATGGCATGGATGTCACCCAGACCGGACGTCGCTACTACGACTACGTCCGCGATCTGATCAACGACCTGACGGATTTCGAGGAGCTGGTCAGAAGCGAAAAGAACATCGCGCGCGGCGTGCTGCGCGTCACGGCGCCGAGCGGGTTCGAGAAGCAGGTCATCGCCCGGATTTCCTCGGCATATCTGCGGGCCTGTCCGAAGGTCAGACTCGAATGGCAGATCAACGAGAGCCCGGTCCGCTTCTACGAGAACGCCATCGACTGCGCACTCGCGACGACGCAATCGAACAACATCAACACGAGCTTCGAGACGATCGGTCATATCAAGCAGTACATCGTCGCCGCGCCCGGGTTCATCGAGGAGACCCACGAGGACGGCCTGTCGCCGGCCGATGCCGTCGCGCGACATCCCTGGATTGCCTGCTCGCCCCACTATCGCGACGAAATCGAGTTGTTCGGCGCCGATGGCAAACCGGTCGGCATCAAGATCAACCCGGCCTGCGTGGTGGATCATCCCGCCGCCGCCGCCGAGATCGTGAAATCGAGCGTCGGCATCGCCCTGATGCCGGAATGGATGATTCGCGACGATCTCGCCAGCGGCAGGCTGGTCAGGATCTTCCGGGACTTCGAAGGATGTCCGAGCCCGATGAATCTGATCTACAAGGCAGGCAGCCAGAACCTGGCGAAGCTCAAGGAGTTCATCGCGGTCGCCAGGCCGATGCTCCGGACGATGGTCCTGCCGCAACATTGAGCCGCTTCTCGCGACGCAGGCCGGGCAGGTCAGATGAGCTACATGCTTGCGCACAATCCAGGCCGGAACCGGCGCAGACGCGCCGAGGCGCTCTTCCTCGAAGCCACCGTGGACGACCGGTTCCTGCGCGAGTCGCTGCGTATCGTCGCCGAGGCACGAGAGAGAATCCGTGTCTCGCGCCAACCCACGAAGGAAAGCGGGCAGGACGAATGACGCTCATGTCCCCCCATCCCATCGCCGCCGATCAGCGACGACGCCATCGTCGACCGGCTCGCCGAGGCACGCGCGGGCGCCTGCGCACCACGGCACTCGCCGGCCGCGGGCGGCACGCGGCGCGCGACGACCGGCAAGCTTGCCGAGGCAAACGCACCGGCACGCTCCGCGCCGGCCGAATACCGAGGAACAGGTGCAGCCTGCGATACCACATCACCCACTCCCTTCACGTGTTCCGCCACGTGGCCTGCCACGCCGCGTTACGCGAGGCTTCGCGGGGCCATGCGGCGTGTTCGTCCGCCTGCGCGAGTGCCGGCCCTTGCAGCGCATCGGCGCACGCGGCACCGGCACGCTTGCCCGCGCGCGCCGGCAAGTGGCACGCGACGCAGCACCGATGCACCCGTGAATCGTGGCGATGCCTGATGAAGCGAGCGCCGCATTCCACGCATTGCATCGTATCCAGGATGCCGCCGTCGACGAAGCGCACCAGTGTCCAGGCGCGCGTCAGGTCCAGCGCAGGCGAGCAGGCTGCCGACTCGCAGCAGGCCAGGTATTGCCCATAGGCCTTGACGAGCGCATCGAGCCGACGACAGCCCGCCTCGTTCAACAGGAAGCGGTAGATACCATGGAACAACGAGGCATGCAGGTTCGCCATCCAGGTCATGTACCAATCGGCCGAGAACGGCAGCAAGCCCTTGGTCGGCGGCACCCCTCGCACTTCACGATAAAGGCGCACGAGGCGATCGTGCGGCAAGGCCACTTCGCTTTGCAGCAACTGGAGCCGCGCGCCGAGCCGGATCAAGGCGATCGCGTCCATCACCAGCATCGCGTCGCGGACCAAGCCATGTCGTTCTGGCTCGCGGCTCATGCGACCTCCTCCGCGCCGGGCACGCCGCTCGCCAGCGCCATCGCCACATGCAGGCGCACGATGTCGACCGGCGGCGTCGGCCGCGTCAGCGCCGAGACCGCGCCGCGCTGGCTCGGCCGCAGCACGCAGATCAACTGCCCCGCCGAGGCCAGGTCGATCATGTGCTTCATCGACAGCGCGGCCAGCGCATCGGCCAGCTCCGCGTTCAGGCCCAGGCGAAACATGCCCGTCGCGCGGTCCTCGCGCAGCATTCGCTGCGCGAGCCACAGATAGGACATGTTCAATTCCCAGACCGCATCATCCCGATTGGCAACGTCCATTTTCGACCTCGACTGTTTCCCAAGATTAATCAATAAAACGCCGCTCGAATCCACCATCCTTGAAACGGATATACCGGATTACTACCGTGACGCAGATTGACAAATACCGGACCAGCCCGACCGCGGGGCCTCAGGCACCGCACATCGACGCTTCAGTGTTGGCGAAGGTTCGTCCGATGTAAATACGACCTTGGGCGCAGGCAGGGGGAAATATAATCGGGACTTAAGTATTAAGACCCCGGCCTTCACGAGCGAATCATCGTCAGTCGCGCATTTTCTCTATCCGTTATTCATTTCTTCGATTTCATGAAAATTCTCATCGTGGATGACCATCCGGTCATGCGGGACGGTGTGGAGGCCCTGCTTCGCCGGCATGACGCCGCGCTGGCAGTGATCCAGGCAGGCAGCGCGGAAGAGGCGATGCACCTGCTCGATCAACATGCCGATCTCGACGCGGTGGTGCTCGATCTGAAGATTCACGGCACGGACGGCCTGGCGGCGATCTCGGCGATCGCCGGCAAGCGTCCGAAACTGCTGATCATCGTGCTGTCCTCGTCGGAGAATCCAAGCGACGTGCGGGCCGCCTTCGCGCAAGGCGCGCTTGGCTACGTGCCGAAGTCCGCCAGTGCGCACACGCTGCTGTCGGCGATCACGATGGTGCTGGACGGCGAACGCTACGTGCCACCCTTGATGCTGAACGAAACCGCCGCGCTCGATGCCGGCCACGCCGCCATGCCCGCACCTCGCGTCGCCGATGCGGCGCTGACGCAACGCCAGGTCGAAGTGCTGCGCTATATAGCCGAGGGTGTGCCGAACAAGCTGATCGCCGATCGGCTCGGTCTTTCCGAAAAGACCGTGAAGGCCCATATCACGGCCATCTTCAAGGCACTGAACGTCTTCAACCGAACCCAGGCTGCCGCGGCGGGAAGGAAGACCGGCCTGATCTGATGCGAGACAGGCCGGCGCGCAGGCGCTCGATGCGGTCGCCAGCGCCGGATTCAGGACACGGCCCGGCCCTCGAGGCCGGGCTCGCTGGCCGCCCCCGCCAGCAGCATCGCCAGGAACGCGGCCGGCGCCGGATCCAGCGTGTCATCCGGATAACCGGCCGCGGCCAGGTGCGTGACCACCAGCTCCCAACACAGATTCTCGGCCTCGATCCCCACGCAGGCGAACCGCCCGGCGCGGCTCGCGACGATATCCTCAGGCAGCACCGCGACACCCAGGCCCTGCGAGACCAGGTCCAGCAAGGTATCGAGATCGCCGACCTCGAACGCCACGCGGCGCTGCAGACCGGCCGCCGCGAAACCGCGATCGACGCTGCCGCGCGTGCCCTGGCCGGGCACGAAATCGACGAAGGCCTCGCCCGTGAGCTGATCCAGCGTCACCGAGGCGGCGCGGGCCAGCGGATTGCCGCGATCGCAGGCGAGCACCATCCGATCGCAGGCGACGATGCGCGAAACCAGCCGCTCGTTGCGCTCGTCGATCGGCAGGATCGCGAGATCGAGCTGCCGATCCTCCACCCTGGCGTTGAGCACGTCCGCGGTGTCCTGCACCAGCCGCACCTCGACCTGCGGATGCGCGCGATCGAAACGCGACAGCAAGGCCGGCAAGGCCAGGAACGGCGGCAGGCTCTGCACGATGCCGATCGACAGCGTGCGGCGCCGCGCCGAGCGCATCCTCTCGACCCCGACCACGGCGCGATCGAGAATCCCGAGCGCGCTCCTCGCGCTCTCGAGAAAGGCCGCGCCCGCCTCGGACAGGCTGACATGGCGCGTGGTGCGCACCAGCAGCCGGGTGCCCAGCTCCTCCTCGAGCAGCCGGATCGAGGTCGACAGGGCCGACTGGACGATATGGCATCGCTCGGCCGCGCGCGTGAAGTTCGCCTCCTCGGCGACGGCAACAAAATGTCGTAACTGTCTCAGTTCCACTGCGCCCTGCGATGATCGTGGCGGGCGAATTCGCCCGCCGTTGACGGATGGCGTCGCGCGACGGCGCCGATCAGGCAGCGCCCGTCGCGCCGTTCGCGCCGAACACCTGGCCGCTGGAGAAGCTCGATTCCGCGGATGCGAGCGTCACGTAGAGCGGCGCCAGTTCGACCGGTTGAGCCGGCCGCCCGGTGGGATTGTCCTGGCCGAAGCGGTCGATCACCTCGGGCGGCTGGCCGCCGCTCGTCTGCAGCGGCGTCCAGGTCGCGCCCGGCGCCACCGCATTGACGCGAATGCCCCTGGGCGCCTGCTGCTTGGCCAGCGCCTTCACGAAGGCGATGTTCGCCGCCTTGGTGGGTGCGTAGTCGAGCAGGTTGGCCGACGGCAGGAAGGCCTGCTCCGAAGTCGTCAGGATCACCGACGATCCGGCCGGCATATGGGGCAGCGCGGCCTTGGCGATCCAGAACGGCGCATAGACATTGGTCTTCATGGTCTGCTCGAACTGCTCCGAGCTGATGTCCTGGATATCGTCCCTGGCCTGCTGGTGGCCGGCGTTGCTGACCAGCACGTCGAGGCCGCCGAGCTCAGTGACGGCCCGCTCCACCAACTGCCGGCAGAACGCCTCGGTGCGGATGTCGCCGGGGATCGCCACGCACTTGCGCCCTTCCTTGCGAATCAGGGCGACCACTTCGCGCGCGTCGCTTTCCTCGACCGGCAGGTAGTTGATCGCCACGTCGGCGCCCTCGCGCGCGAAGGCGATCGCCGCGGCGCGGCCGATGCCGCTGTCGCCGCCGGTGACGAGGGCCTTGCGCCCGGCCAGCCGGTTCGAGCCGCGATAGCTGGTTTCCCCGTGATCGGGGCGCGGCACCATCTTCGAGACCAGGCCGGGCACCGGCTGGACCTGGCGCGCGAACGGCGCGCGCGGATACAGGTCGTGGGGATTGCGCATGCGGGCCAGGGGAGGCATCGCATCCGGCGCGCCATCGGCGGCCGCGGCGATACCGGGTACGGCGGCCACCGCCATGCCGGCCGTGCCGGCTGCCGCGTGACGAAGGAAATCACGTCGCGAATTGGTTTCGGACATTGTCGCTCTCCAGCAATAAAGGAACAGACGGAAAATCAATCATGGTTTATCCGTCTGGCCAAAAATTTAACACGGCACCGAAACCCATTAGATTTAAATAATCGATGACTCCATCTACCTGGCAGATAAGTCTCCATCGAGGCGGGAAGCCTCATCCACAGGCGGTTTGGCGCGCATCGGCCGATGGCGATCTCATATCGAAACGATAGATAAAGCCATCGATACAATGAATTTCATCGGCGTGTTTTCGCGTGGAAACATCGAGATCCGTTTATTCATATTTTCTCGATCATGGCGAATTCTCGACTCAGGATTTCATTCCCCCTGTTATTCACCCTGCTGCTCGGCGGCGGCATGACGGCCGCCATGGCCACGCCCGCGAGCCCCGCCGCGCATCGCGTCTACACGAACGCCGATTTCTACGTGGACGGCGTGTTCCAGAAGGAAGTCGCCAAGGATGCGATCGCGCAACTGGCCGAATCGCATGGCCAGCGCATCACGCCCGAGATGCGCGCGCAGCTCTGGATCAGCGACTTCGGGCTGCATGATTTCGAGCACGTCGGGCTGACCGAGATGATCTGGGTGAACCAGCAGCAATACGGTTATTACGCGATGACGATGTACCTGCTGCCGAACCAGATGCTGCCCGAGCATCGCCACATGCCGATCGCCTCGCCGCCCGCGCGGCCCGCGAAGCACGAGTCATGGCGCGTGCTGCATGGCTGGGTCTACGATTTCTCGGAGATCGGGCCGAAGTCCGCGGAGATTCCCGCCATCCCGAAGAGTTTCGGGCCGGTCCGCAGCCAGAATGTCGTGGTCCAGCACGAAGGCGAGGTCCGGCAGCTCAAGCAGCTCGAAAGCTGGCATTTCATGATGGCCTCGCCGCAAGGGGCGATCGTCGACGAATACGGCAACTGGCAGGATCATCGGGGCTGGTTCAGCTCGAATCCGAAAGTCGCGCCCTGAACGCAGGAACAACGGCAAAGGCTCGCGCGGAAAGCGGGCCTTGCGCGGCCATCACGCGTCGAGCAGCACCGTCTCCGTGCGCGGCAGCGCGATCGTGAAGCGGCTGCCCACGCCCGGCGTCGAGCTCGCCTCGACCGTCCCGCCATGGCGCACCACCACGGCCCGCACGAACGGCAGGCCGAGCCCCACCCCGAGCGCGGGATCGCCGCGCGTGCCGCCGACCTGGAAGAACGGCTCGAACAGATGCGGCATCGCCTCGGCGGCGACGCCGCATCCCTGGTCCTCGATGCCGATCGCCACGTCGTCGGCGCGCGGCGCGAGCCTCACCTCGATGCGCGTATCCGGCGCCGAATACTTGATGGCATTGTCGAGCAGGTTTACCAGCGCTCGCAGCAGCATGTCGGGGCTGCCGAGCACCCAGGCATCGCCGTCGTCGATCCGGGGCCCGTCGATGGCGATCCGCTTCGCGGCGGCGCCGTGCCAGACCTGGTCGATCGCCTCGGCCGCGAGATCCGCCGCCGACAAGGGCAGGTAGCTGCGCGCGTCGAGATGCTCGGCGCGCGAGAGCTGCGTGAAGTCCTGCGCGACGCGCAAGCTGTAGTCGACCAACTGGTGCAGGTCCGCTATCAGATCGGGCGCCTCGCCCTTGCCGTCACCGTCGCCCATGCCGCGTGCCTCCAGCAGGCTCAGCATGGTCGACAGCGGATTGCGCAGGTCGTGCGCCATATGGCGCAAGGTCATGCGATCGTGCTCGGCGGCCGCCTTGATGTCGTGCACGTCGACCAGGCAGATCATGCTGCCCATATCGCTCGCGTCGGCGGCCTCGCTCATTTCACCGCCTTCACCGCCCTCGCCGAACGGCGTCACCATCATCATCTGCGCGCGGCCGCCGAGGTTCAGCTCCAGCGTGCGGATCTCGCCCGCCGCTTTCGCGAGGCGGATCTGCTCGCGCGCCAGCATCATGATGGCCGGCTCCCGCGCCGCTGCCAGGCGCTCGACAAGCTCGCGCCCGCGCTCGTTGCTCAGCACCAGCTTCGCGCCCCGCTCGACGAACACCGGATAAGGCAGCGACCGGATCAGGTCGACATAAGCCGTGCGCGAGGCGCGCATGCCTTGCACCAGCGCGTCGAGCTCGTCGTCGGGCGACGCTTCGCGCACGTGCCCCTCGGCAGCCAGCGGCAAGCCCGCCGCGTGCAATCCATCCAGTTCGTGCCGCAGCATCCGCCGCACGCCGGCGGCCCGCCGCCAGCCATAAACGGCGTAGATCGCCACGCAGCTCGCGAGCGCCGGCCCCAGCGGTATCCAGTAGCGGCTCAGCATCGGCAGCGCCGTCAACGCGGCCGCGATCGCCAGCATCCAGGCCAGCGCCATCGCATGCGAGCGCCGCCCCGACGCGCGTGCGCAGATCAGGATCATGCCGGACGCGGCGGCAAGGCCGAACAGGATCTGCAGCACGAACGGCACGCGCAGCACCACCTTGCCGTCGAGCAGTTCGTCGGCGGCCTGGGCGTCGATCTGCACCCGGGTCAAGGGCGCGCCGCGCGCCGACAGGTGATAGGGGCCGCCCGACAGGCCCGTCGCGGTGTCGCCCACGAATACCACGCGCCCGGCGAACGCGGCTTCCGGCACGCGGCCTTCGAGCACGTCGAGATAGGAATACTGGCGCAGGTCGAAATCGTTCGGGAACGACAAGGCGAGCGCCCCCGGCACCACCCGCCCCATCGACGAGACATGGGCCTGGACCAGGCCACGCAGGTTGCGCAGCGCCGGCACCGCCTCGGCAACCTGCAAGGCCAGGCGCGAGACATGCGCCTCCTCGAACCCCGCGGGCCCCACCGCCAGGAACGGCACGATGCCCTGCACGGTATGGCCGCTGCCGAACACCAGCTTGCGCTGCCCGACCGCCGCGGCGGCATTCGCCAGCGCGGGCGGCGGCGCGACCAGCAGGTCGACGCGCCCCGCCAGGCCGTTCGACTGCGCGGTCAGCACCACGCGCCCGTGGCGCGCGATGGCACGCGCGAGCATGGCGTCGCCGGGCTGGCGGTTCACCATCGGGAAGTCGAGACTGACGCTGGCCGCCATGCGCAAGCGATCTAGCAGGCGCGCATGGGTTTCCCTGGCATAGACGGTGGCAGGCCCGAGCGCCTCGAGCGTGCGCGCATCGATGACCACCGTCACCACGCGTCCGGCGTCGCCATGCGCGCCATGCTCGTGATGCGCCACGAGCTGCCAATGCAGCAGGTCGAAGGGCGCGAACAGCGATTCGCCGTCGGGCGTGTAACTCAGGGCGGAGCACGCGAGCAGCGCCACGGCGACGGTCCAGCTCGACGTCCATGCGCGCTTCGCTTCGCGTTTTCCGCGAATGAACCGGTCAAGCACGAACGTCGTTCCTTGTCATGCGGGGCGCCATCGGGAAGGGTCAAAACGGGAAGGGAAAAGCCGTGCCCATTTTCAAGATAGCGAACCCCGCAGTCGACCAGACTAGTCAGTTTTTCATGGACGACTCGCCCCCCGCCGGCGGCTCAAACCCGTTCGAGCCGATAACCGTGGTTGTAGATGGTGGAGATGACCAGGCCGTTGTGCGAACGCAGTTCCAGAGCCGAGCGCAGCTTGCTCACATAGGTGGCGAGCGTGGCGTCGTACCTGCGATCGACACCGCCCCAGATCCGCTTGATCAGCGCATCCTTCGACACGATCCGGCCGACGTTCTCGAACAGCATCAGCGCCAGTTCGAACTCGCGTTGCGAGAGCTCCACGGCGCGCTCGTCGATGCGCGCGACATGCTCGGCCGCGTCGATCACGAAGCGGCCGATCTCGATGCGCCGGCCCTGCCCCGCCTGCGGATAATACTTGCGCATCTGCGCGTTGACGCGCGCGACCAGCTCGCGCTCGCGCAGCGGCTTGACCAGGTAGTCGTCGGCGCCGTTGTCCAGGCCGTGCACGATGTCGTCCTCGCCATCGTGCTGCGTCATCATCACGATCGGCAGTTGCGCGCCGAATCGCTCGCGCACCCAGCGCATCACCTCGATGCCCGACTTGCCCGGCACGTCCCAGTCGAGCAGCAGCAGGTCCACGCGCTCGCGGCTCACCAGCTCGACGAAGCTGTCGCCGTCATGCCGCACCAGGGGCTGGTGGCCGGCCTTCTCCAGCCAGGCGGCCACGAAGTTCGCCTGCGCCACGACATCTTCCAGAATCGCGACGATCATCCCTCACCTCCCGTTCGGCCCGGCTCGAAGCCGCTCATCGGCGGCACGGTTTCGCCATGCGCCGGCGCGTGGACGAAGCGCCAGTCGGCGTAGCCCGGCTTGTCCTCGAAGTCCGCGCAGGCTTCCGGGAAACCGCGCCGCTTGACGGGCCGGCCCGCTGCCCGGCTGAACACGCCCATCACGCCGCCGTCCGGCGCCTCGACGATACCCCATTCGCGAGTGCCCGTCAGCGGATCGCGATACACGCGCCGCAGGTGCCGGAGCGTGCGCGGCCCGCGCCGGTCCTCGACCAGCATCTCCAGCGAGCGCGGATAACGGCTGCCGGGGCCCGAGCGATAGTAGCTGTCGATCGCCTGCCGGATCTGGTCGCCGACGAACAGCAACTGGGCCTCGCGCTCGCGCAACTGGAGCGTCTGCCAGACCCGCGCCGCCTGCGCCGCGCCCAGGGCGATCGCGCCGACCAGCATCAGCACGCCGAGATAGGCGATCCCGCGCTCGGCCGCCCTACCAGGTTTCATAGGCGCTCCCGTCCAGGCCCTGCCCCCTGGCGCCGCTGCGCACGTCGTGCACGCCGCCGAGTTCGCCCTGCATCGGCACCCAGCTGCCGCGCCTGCCGGTCAGCGGATCGAGCGGCAACTCGCGCAGGTAGCGTCCGTCGACGAGCGACTGCAGCGAATCGGGATCGCGGCCGTGATCGGCGCGGTAATCGTCGATCGACTCTCGCAGTGCATGCAGGTTGTGGCGCAGCACGGTTTCCTTGGCACGGTCGCCCTGCTTCAGGTAGTTGGGCGCGACGAAGGCCGTCAAGGCGGCGATGATCGCCATCACCACCAGCAGTTCGACGAGCGTGAAGCCGCGCGCGCGACCCCGGCCGCTACCATTGGTGATACGGGATGCCATCGAGGCCCTCCTGTCGGTTGCGCGAGCGCACGTCGAACACGTCGGCGCCGGCCGAAAAGCGCTCCGCGTCGCTGTCGTAGCTGCGGGTTTCCCACATCTGCTCGGGCGCCGTGCCCTCGCATTCGCACATCGGGTCGAGCGGAATCCGCCGCAGGAAATAGAGCCGGTTGCCGGTCGGGCTCTTGCGGTCGCGCACGCCGTCGACCAGCGTGCGCAGGTCCGGCGGATAACCGCTGTCGTCGATGCTCCGCTCGATGCGCCCTTCGTCGGAGGCGCGCTTGTAGGCATCGAGCGCGCCGCGGATGCTGACCAGGGCGCGACGCAGCTCGGTCTCGCCGGCGCGGCGCTTGACGACGTCGGCCAGCGGCATCGCCACGCTGAGCAGCAAGGCCAGCAGCGTCAGCGAGGCGAGCAATTCGATCAGCGTGAAGCCGCGTTGCGCGGTGCGATGGCGACGGCGGCCGATCACGATTGCCTCCCGTCTCGGAACGGTGCCGCCGATCGGGCGCTGTCGCGCCGCGTGTCGTTCGTGTCGCGCGTGCGCATCATGCCGCCCACGCCGTGATGCTCGACGGCTTCGCCGGCGGCAGGCCCCGGCCCTGTCGTCGGCGACGGATCGCTGCCCGCGGCCGGCTTCCGGTCCTTCGCTTCGCGCTTTCCCTCGTCGCCCGCCTCGCGTGCCTCCACCTGTTCGACAAGGCTCGGCTCGCTGTCCTCACCCACCTCGCGCGCTTCGGCATCCACCACATCGGCGGCGACGATCGGCTCGTGCAGCTTCGGCGGAGCAGGTTCCCGCCCGGCGCCGACCGGCGCCAGGCTCAGTGCCTCGGTGGTCACGCGCGTCTCGGTACCCGAGAGAAACGTCGTCACCGCCGCCTCGGGCAGGTCGAGCCGGCGCTCGATATGCGGCGTGATCAGCAGCACGATCTCGGTTTCCTCGTTGCGGGTCCGGTCCGAACCGAACAGCCGGCCGAGCACCGGCAAGGACGACAGCCAGGGCAAGCCGGCGCGGCTCTCGATCTCGCTGCGCTTGATCAGGCCCGCCAGCACCTGCGTCTGGCCGTTGCGCGCCGTCATCAGCGTGTCGGCATTGCGCGTGCCGAGCGAATAGGCGACCAGGCCGCTGCGGGTCCGCTGCTCGGACAGGATGTTGCTAACCTCCAGGCTCACCTTGACGCTGACCTCGTCGTCCAGGCTGACGCGCGGCTCGACCTTCAGCATCAGGCCCACGTCCTGGTAGCTGACCGATTCCGTCACCACGCCGTTGCCGTTGGTGGTGGTCACGATCGGCACGCGCTCGCCGATCCGGATATTGGCCTTCTCCAGGTTGCGCACGCGGATCTTCGGATTGGCCAGCGTGCGCGTCTTGCCCTGCTTCTGCAGCATGTCGATCGCCATCGAGAGCGCGCCCGATTCGCTCGCGACGCCGATCCGGTCGCGATTCAGGCGCAGCAGGTCGCCGAGCGTCAGGCCTACCTCCTCGCCGGCGCCGAGCGCGCTGAGCTGGATCTTCCCCGGGTATTGCAGGCCCAGGTCGACGCTGTCGTTCACATTGACCTCGAGCACCTGCACGTCCAGCGTCACCTCGGATTGCGGGATGTCGAGCCCGATCACCACGCGCTCCGCCACCTGGATCGTCTCGGGCGTATCGCGCAGCACGATGGCATTGACGCGCTCGTCCACGTAGATGTCCTTGGGCTTGACCATCTGGCGCAAGGCGGCCATCACCGATTTCGCCTCGGCATGCGAGAGGAAGAAGGTGCGAATCGCGAACTCCCGGTAGTCGCGCGCCTTTTCCGGGCGCGCCGGATAGACCAGCAAGGTATGGCGGTCGAGCACGCGCTTTTCGAGCTGGCTGGTCCTGAGCAGCAGCTCGATGGCGTTCTCGGCCGTGGTCCGCCTCGCGAACAGCGAGGCCGGCATGTCGGCCTGCACCTCGCTGTCGAACACGAAGTTCACGCCCGATACGCGCGAGATCGCCTCGAAGATACGGCCGATCGGCTGCGAGCGGAAATTGAGCGACACCGGCTTGCGCAAGGCATCGGCCAGTTGCGGGCGCGCGGCGCGGCTCGCCTTCGTGTCGCGCAGCAGCGCATCGCGCAGGCGCCGGGCCTCGCGATGCGCGGGCTGCTCGCCGAGCACGCCGCGCACCAGGTCCAGCGCTTGCTGCGGCCGGCTCCGGCTCAGTTGCCGGGCACGCGCGAGATCGTCGTCAGCCTGCTGGCGGCGCACCAGTTGCCCGCGCAACTGTTCCGCCTGCAGGTTGCCCGGATCATGCGCCAGCGCGTTCGACAGGTGCTCGGCGGCGGCCGCGTAATCGCCGAGCGCGGCTCGCGCCTCGGCCTGCCTCGTTTCGCCCCGGACATAGTCCTGCAAACCGGTCGCCGCCGCTTGCGCGGCCTCGATGTCGCGAGGCGATTCGGCTTGCCGGCGCTGCAGCGCCTCGATCCCCTGCGCGGGGCTCGTGCCCGCGGCATCGTCGGCACGGTGATAGGTGCCCGCGCAACCACCGCCGGCCATCGCGGCGATCAATGGAAAAATAAGCGTGATGGGTTTCATGATGAATTCCGCGGCTCCTCACTCGGAGCCAGATACCTCCATGCCGGGCGCCGTCAGCTCGAACACGGTGTCGTCATCGGCGTGGATCACCACCTTGCCTCGATGCACCGCCCCGAACCGGTAAGCGCCGGTGATTGCTTCGCCCGGCAGGATCGCGCCGGGCACCTCGCAGCGTGTCGCGCACAGCACGAAGCTCTGCCCCATGCCGTCCAGCACGAGGATGCGCCGGCCGTTCTCGCGCCATTCGCCGGCAAGTTCGAACGGGGCATCCATCGATTCCGGCGGCGAATCCGCCGCCGCTGCCGAGGCGACATCGGCGCTCGCCGCCTCGCGCGTTTCGGCCGGCGGCGACACGGTTTCCGCTGCCCGGCCGAGCGTCGCCCAGTGCTGCTCGGGAAACAGATCGACGGCTTCCTCGCCGGATTCCGCCGCCGACATGCAGCTCGCCGACAACGCCAGCCCGAGCGCCGCCAGCCGCCGTGACAAGACCCCGTATCTCATGTGTCGGGCCCCAGCAGGCTGATGCCCAGGCCGATCTCGAGGCGGGTGTCGTCGATATCCTTGCGCTCGATCGTCAACTGCTCGATGCGCAGCAGCGGCTGCTCGGCGATCACGCGCAAGGCCCCGCGCAGGCCTTCATAGCTGCCCGTCAGGGCGATGCCGATGCTCAGGCGCTCCAGGGCCCCCTTCACCTCGCTGTCGCGCCGGTAGGTGGCGGACTTGCGGTGCAGGCCGTGCCTGGCCAGGGTGTCGAACACGAAATAGGCCTGCTCGTCGGTATTCGTCTTGCGCAGGTCCTCGAGGCTGATCCTGTCGCCGGATCGCGGCGCCGGCGCGTCGGCGGCCAGCGTCTGCTTCAGCTCGGCGCCGCGTTGCGCGAGCCGCTCGCGCTCCGGGACGGCCAGCGCGAAGTGATGAACCGGCAAGGCGAGCACGACCAGGCAGGCCAGCGTCTCGATCCATCCGAGCTGCCGTGCCAGACGGTAGGCGCGCCATCTCAGGCGCGCCAGCGGCGCCTTCCAGTCGATCGATGCGGAACATTTCATGGGTGGGTGACGTTCAGGCTGAATGTGTAGGTTCGACTGCCGGCGATGTCCCGCACCTGATGCCGCAACAGGCCGATCCGGCGTTCCGGGTGCGCGTCCCGCAGGCGATTCGAGAAGCGGTAGATATGTTCGAGGTCGGCCGCGCCGCCTTCGATCCGGGCTTCCTTGCCGGCCTTGTCGATCGACAGCGAGCGCAGCGCGATGCGCGGCGTCCAGGCCCGCTCGATCCAGTCGAGCACCGGCAGCCCGGTGTTCCCGTCGCTGCTCGACTGCTCGTCGAGCAGCCGTTCGATGCGATGCGCCTCGGCGGAAACGCGCTGCCGTTCGCGGACCGCGCGCTCGGCGGCCTGCCGGCGCTGGTCGACACGCGCCTCGATCCGCCCGACTTCGTCGCGCAGCGTGTCGAGCCGCGCCTGCTCGCCCAGCAGCAGCCCCGCTGCCGCCAACGCGACGGCGAGCGCCAATGCGGTGCGGCGCCTGGCCAGGCCGCGCGTCGCGACGAAGGCCATGTCGCTCGCCCCGCTCATGCCGCTGCCCCGTCGAGGCAGGCCAGCGGCGCCGCGAGCCGGATCGTTCCATCGCCGCCTCGCCCGTCGTCGTCCAGGAGGCTCGCGGCAACCGGCTCGACCGCGCAAAGAAAGGTACGGAGCGATGCCGGCTGCCGCGCCATCAAGGCGGCGGCATCGAGCACGTCGCGCAGCCTCCCGCCTCGCCATGCCAGCGTGATCACGTCGCGCCACTGCCCGTCGCGACGAAACACGCAGGTGAGCGCACCGGCCTGCAACAGCGCGAGACGGGCATCGTCGACCGAAGCGAGCGCACCGGCATGCCGATGCAGCGCCGCCGAAAGCAGGTCCCGGCAGCCGGCCAGCGTCCAGCCGGCGGCACGGCACGCGCCGGCCGACGCCTCGATCAGGGCCTCGGGCGCGGCCACGGCAAGCCGCGACCGGCCATGCGGGCTCGCCTCGATCCGCACTCGCCGGGCATCGTGTATCGCGCGCTCGGCCAGCAGCGCCCGGGCATAGGCCTGCCATGCCGATTCGGCCAGCACGCCGTCCTGCCAGGGCAGCACCACGGCATGCGCCCATGGATGCGCGAGCACCAGATGCAGGCGGTTCAGCACGGCCAGCCGTCGTCTCGGCAAGCGATCGAGACAAGCGGCCAGCGCCGCGGCCGGGTCGCCCTCGTGATCGATCGTGATCGGCGCCGCGCCGGACAGCACGCGCAGCGCCGCCCCGTCGAGCATCACATGCACCTCATGCCAGGGCGATCGCACGCTGCACCTCCTGGAACGTCGTCAGCCCCTGGCGGATCGCCGCCAGCCCCGCCTCGCGCATCGACAGGTAATGCGGATTGGCCGCCAGCGCGCGTACCCGCTTGTCGATCGAGCGCGCCAGCAAGGCCGCCTTGATCGGCTCGTCCAGCGGCAGGACCTCGGCCAGAGCGAGCCGCCCGTGATAGCCGGTGCCGCGACAGCTCTCGCAGCCGGGGCCGGCCTCGACCGCATGCGCCAGCGCCTCCACCGACAAGCGGGCGAAGGCGCCGCGCCTGGCCGCCGTATCGGCGCCGTGGCCGCAGGCGGGACAGATGCGCCGCACCAGGCGTTGCGACACCACGCCGTTGAGCGCCTCGAGGAAGGTGGACGGCTCCACGCCCATGTAGATGAAGCGATCGATCACGCTGAAGCCGTCGTTCGCGTGCACGGTGGAGAACACGCGATGGCCGGTCAGCGCCGACTGGACCGCGATCGCGGCGGTTTCCGCGTCGCGGATCTCGCCCACCATCACCGTGTCGGGATCGTGGCGCAGGATCGAGCGCAGGCCGCGCGCGAAACCCAGCCCCTTGCGCTCGTTGACAGGAATCTGCAGCACGCCCTCCAGCTCGTATTCGACCGGATCCTCGATGGTGATGATCTTCTCCTCGCCGGTCCCGACCTCCGAGAGCACCGCGTAGAGCGTGGTCGACTTGCCGCTGCCGGTCGGGCCCGTCACCAGCAGCAAGCCGTAAGGCCGTTGCGCGAGCGCGCGGATGCGCTGCGCCGTGCCGGCATCGAAGCCGAGCCCGTCGAGGCGGATCTCGCCGCCCCGCTGCGATCGGTCGAGAATCCGCAGCACGGCGTTCTCGCCATGCGTGCCCGGCATGATCGACACCCGGAAATCGATTTCGCGTCCTTGCAGGACCGCCTTGAAGCGCCCATCCTGCGGCACGCGCTTTTCGGCGATATCGAGGGTGGCCAGCACCTTCAGCCGCGACATCGCCTGTACCGCGACCTCGATGCCGGGCACCCGGCGGATCGACTGCAGGACCCCGTCGATGCGATAGCGGATATGCAGGCCGTCCTGCGAAGCCTCCAGGTGGATATCGCTGGCGCGGCCCTGCAGCGCGTCGTAGAGCGTCATGTTGACGAGACGGATGATGGGGCTCTGGTCGTTCGCGATGCTCGCCAGCGTGATCGATTCCACCGCCTGCGCCAGCGAATCGCCCCGCGTGTCGACGGCCGCGTCGTCCATCACCCGCTCGCTCGACTCGAACTCGCCCAGCAGGCGGTCCACCTCGCCCGGCATGCTCATCGCCAGCTCGATCGGGCCGGCCGGGAATCGCGCCTGCAAGGCCTCGCGCGTCGCGCGCGCCAGCGGATCGGCGAGCACCAGGCTGGCCGCCCCGCCGATCTCGACCGGCAGGACCCGCAGCGCCAGCGCGTCGTGCAGCGCCAGCAGGTCGAAACGGGGCTTCGCGTCGCGCAGCGCTTGCGGATCGAGCGCCGCCAGCGCCAGCCGGGCCGCCACGCGGCCAAGCGCGCGCGGCTCGGCGAGCAGCAAGCGCTCGACATAGTCGGCCAGCTCGATACCGGCCGCGCCGGCCTGCGATTGCCAGCAGTCCTGATCAGCCATGTCTTGCTTCATCGGCATGTTTCCTTGTTCGAGGTGATCCCGAGCCTCAGCCGAGGCTGGAGGCGAGTTCGAAGATCGGCAGGTAGAGCAGGATCACGACGGTGCCTACCGTCGCCCCGACGGCCAGCATCAGCACCGGCTCGAATACCTTGCTCAGCAACTCCACCGAGCGGTCCAGCGCGGCGTCGTGGAAATGCGCGATCTGCTCGCACATGCCGCCCAGGTCGCCGCTCTGCTCGCCCACGCGCAGCAGGCGCTCGGCCACCGAGGTCGTCAACTGCCGGCTGGCCAGCACGCTGGACACGGGCAGCCCCGCGCGCAGGTCCACCAGGGCCGCCGCCAGGCCGGCCCGATAGGGCTCGGGCAGCAGCCTGCCGGCCATCTCCAGCGCCGCGATGGCCGGCGTGCCGCCGTGGATCAGCAGGCCGACCGTGCGATAGAAACGCGTCAGCGCGAACAGCCGGCCGGCTTCGCGCAGCTTCGGCAGGCGCCAGATGAGCTGCCGCGCGGCGCGCTTCGCCGCCTGCGTGCGCAGCGCCAGCCCGATCGCCGCGATCGAGCCCGCCAGCGCCGCCCACACCAGCGCGCCGTGCCGCGCCAGCAGGCCCGACCAGGCCAGCATCAGCCGGGCGGTCGGCGGCAGCGTGCTCAAGGCCTCGAACACGGCGGAAAAGCGCGGGATCACGAAGAAGGCCATGAACAGCAGGATGCAGAATCCAACGCCGATCACCACGCCCGGATACACCATCGCCCCCGTGACGCGCTTCCTGATCTGCTCGATGCGATGCTCGTACTGCTGGTAGCGCCGCAATACCTCGGGCAACTGGCCATTGCCTTCCGCCGATTCGATCGTGGCCACCAGCAGGGCCGGAAAGATCCCGGGCTGCCTGGCCAGCGCCGCCGAGAACGGCTGGCCCTCGACCATCACCGCCAGCACGCGCCCGATCACCTGCTGCGCCTGCCGGCCGCCATCGCGCTTGCCGTGCAGGGCCTCGAGCGCCTCGATCAGCACCAGGCCGGCATCGAGCAGGCTCGAGAGCTCCTGCAGGAACAGCGCGAGCGCGAATCTCGGCTGCCGCCGCGCGCCGCCGAGCCGGCGCTGCCTGCGCACGTCGAGCACCACCGCCGGCGCCGCCGAGGCGCGCAGCCGCGCCCGCAGCTCGGCCTCGTCCGCGGCCTCCATCGCCTGCGTCGCGAGCTGGCCGTCGCGCAGCAGGCGCACCCTGAACATCGGCATGCTCATCGCCTCCAGTCGACCAGCCCGGCCAGGCTGGCCGCGCGGTCGCGCGTCAGTTGCCGGTAGGCCCGCCAGACCTTGTCGACATAGGCTTGCCGGGCACGCGCCCTGGCCGGCGAGGCGCCGGCGTTGTAGGCGCCCACCGCGTTCCAAGTGGGCCCGAGCCGCTCGATGAAGCCGGCCAGGATCGCGGCGCCGGCATCGATCGAGGTGCAGGGCTCGGCCAGCAGCCGCTTGCGCGTGATGCCGGCCTTGTGCAGCCGCGGCAGGTGCGTGCTGTTGATCTGCATGAGCCCGATGTCGGTCGTGCCATTTCGATTGCGGTTGACGGCGGCCGGATTCATCGACGACTCCACCCGGGCGATCGCCGCCAGCAGCAGCGGATCGATGCCGTACTTGTCGCCGGCGCGGGTCCAGCAATCCTGCGCGAGCGCGCCGCTCGGCTGCGCCAGGCACAGCGCGCCCGCCGCCAGGGCCGCCCGCCACGGGCCGAGAAGTCGATAGGGCCGGCAAGGCTCAGAGGCCATGGACCAGGTCGCCATCCACGCCCTCCCCGCCTTCGCGTGCGTCGCGCCCGAGCGAGACGATTTCGGCCTCGCCGTCGCGGCCCGGCACGTTCCATCGATAGGGGCGCCCCCAGCCGTCGTTCGGCACCGCCTTCGCCAGGTAGGGGCCGCTCCAGCCGTCCAGGTTCCGCGCCGGCGCCACCAGCACGCCGAGCCCTTCCTCCTGCGTCGGATAACGGCCGGTGTCGAGCCGGAACTGCGTCAGGGCATCGGCCAGCGTCGTCATCTGCGCCTGCGTTGCCTTGACCTTGGCCTTGTCGACCTGGGAGAACAGCTTCGGGCCGACATAGGCGGCCAGCAAGGCGATGATCAGCAGCACCACCAGCAGCTCGAGCAGGGTGAAGCCCTGCTGCCGTCGCGGCTTCAATTCATGAGGTTTCATCTTCACGGCGGGAATTCGCATCGAAAATCGGAGCGCCGAGTATTGGTTCGATGCAACAGGCCATCAAGATTCCTCAACGATTCATCAAGGATCCCGCCACCGCGCCTGCGTGCTTTGAGAATGCCTTGAGAATCGTTGCAGCCGCATCCGGTTCCAAAGAAGAATCCGCTCCGTCCCTGCGACCCGGTGTCGACAAGGACCCTCGAACTCTTCCTCAGGAACGACTTGGCAACATGAAGAACACTCAGCCTGGACGCTCAGGCATCCATAACAAGCTCTCCCCGGTGAACCGCAACGCCCGCCTGGCCATCGCCATGGCCAGCGCGCTCTGCTTCGCGAACGCCGCGTTCGCCGCGCCCGGCGCCCCCGCGCTGAAGGCCTGGGAGATCACCTCCAAGCCGCACGGCTTCGTGCAGATCGAGCTCGACAAGGCCGGCGCCGTGCCCT
Organism: Burkholderia sp. Cy-637; assembly: GCF_011753175.1. Taxonomy (NCBI): domain Bacteria; kingdom Pseudomonadati; phylum Pseudomonadota; class Betaproteobacteria; order Burkholderiales; family Burkholderiaceae; genus Burkholderia; species Burkholderia sp. Cy-637. The sequence goes on from NZ_VWWC01000034.1 coordinate 38,568, forward strand.
ACAAGGAGCTGGTCAGGATCAACAAGGCCGTCGACGTGCCGCTGCCGTTCGACATCTACTACAACGGCACCGCCGTGAAGGCGCTGGCCGTGGTCGACGGCGTCGCCGACGAGGCTTCGGCGATCAGCATGACGGGCACCGGCGGCACGCAGAAGGGCAGCGTGGTCGCCCACGTCACGCGCCCCGGGAAAAAGCAGATGCAGGTGCGCGTGCTCGACGACAAGGGCGCCTTCACCGACAGCGCGCCGCTCGAGGTGATGGTGTTCGACACCACGCCGGATCTGGCCGACGACCTGCCGGACAACGCCGACAAGGCCAATCGCGCATTCCGCAACACCTCGGGCTCGGTGGTGGGCAGCTACTTCGCGACCTGGTCGATCTACGGCCGCAAGTTCAGCGTCGACCAGGTGCCGGTGGAGAACCTGACCCACATGCTGTACGGCTTCGTGCCGATCTGCGGCGGCGCCGGCATCAACGATTCGCTCGCGGCGATGGGCGGCACCTCCTACAACGCGCTGCAGTTGTCGTGCCGCGGCCTGCCCGACTTCAGCGTCGCGATCCACGACGGCTGGGGCGAGATCGGCGCGACCCTGCCGGGCCAGTCGGCCAGCTCGAAGCTCAAGGGCGTGCTCGGCCAGATGATGGCCGCCAAGAAGCGCAACCCCGATCTGAAGATCCTGCCCTCGATCGGCGGCTGGACCCTGTCCGACCCTTTCCATCACCTGCACGACGCGAGCAAGCGCCGGGTGTTCGTCGACTCGGTCGAACAGTTCCTGCGCACCTGGAAGTTCTTCGACGGCGTCGACATCGACTGGGAATTCCCCGGCGGCAAGGGCGCGAATGCCTCGCTCGGCGATCCGCTCAAGGACGGCCCGCTCTACGTGACGCTGATGAAGGAGCTGCGCCAGATGCTCGACCGGCTGTCCCGCGACACCGGCAAGACCTACCAGCTGACCTCCGCGATCGGCTCCGGCGACGACAAGATCGCCGTGGTCGACTATCGGGAGGCGTCGAAGTACATGGACTACATCTTCGACATGAGCTACGACTTCTACGGCGCCTGGAGCATGAGCGACCTCGGCCACCAGACCGCGCTCAACGCCCCGGCCTGGCGCCCGGACACGGCCTACACCACGGCCAATTCGGTGCAGGCGCTGCTCGCCCAGGGCGTGAAGCCGGGCAAGATCGTGGTGGGCGCGGCCATGTACGGGCGCGGCTGGACCGGCGTGTCCGGCTACCAGGGCGACAACCCCTTCACCGGCACCGCGCGCGGCCCGGTCAAGGGCGATTGGGAGAACGGCATCCTCGACTACAAGAGCATCGCCGCGAAGATGGTCGGGCCCGGCGGCCACGGCATCAACGGCTACGAATACCATTACGACCAGAGCGCCGAGGCGCCCTATGTCTTCAACAAGGTGAACGGCGACCTGGTGAGCTTCGACGACACCCGCTCGGTGGCCGCCAAGGGCGAGTACGTGCGCAAGCTCGGGCTCGGCGGCCTGTTCTCCTGGGAGATCGATGCCGACAACGGCGACATCCTGAATGCGATGCACAGCGGCCTCGGCCACGAGGCCAGGGACGGTTCGGCCCCCAACCGGGCGCCGCTCGCGCGCACCGGCGGCGACCTCACGGTCGACCAGGCGCGGCGCGTCACGCTCGACGCCTCGAAGTCGAGCGACCCGGAAGGCGGCAAGCTGCGCTTCGCCTGGAAGCAGGCGAGCGGCCCTGCCCTGTCGATCGCGAACGCGGGCAGCGCGAAGGCGAGCGTCGAGATCCCGGCCGTCAAGACCGATACGCGCTTCGTGTTCGAGGTCACCGTCACCGACGCGGGCGGCCTCGATGCCAAGGCGCGCACCAGCGTGCTCGCCAAGGCGAGCGCCTCGGGCGGCCACGGCGAGCCGCAAGAACCGTCCCAGCCCGGCAAGAACCACCCGCCCGTCGCGCATCTGAGCGGCCCGGACACGGTGCAGGCCGGCGAGTCGATCAAGCTGTCGGCGGCCCGATCGAGCGATGCCGACGGCGACAAGCTCGGCTACCGCTGGCTCATGCCGGCCGGCTTCCCAGCCGCGAAGAATCAATCGACGCTGACCGTCGAGGCGCCCGAACTGGCGAGCGACACGCGCCTGAGCTTCACGGTGGAAGTCAGCGACGGCAAGCTGTCCTCGCGCGCGACTCATACGGTGCTGGTCAAGGCGCGACAGCAGAAACCCGGCGGCGGCAATGGCGGCAATGGCGGCAGCAGCGGCAATGGCAATGGCGGCAACGCCGGCCAATATCCCGCCTACCAGCAAGGCACGCCCTACAAGGCCGGCGACATCGTGTCGAACGGCGGCAAGCTCTACCGATGCAAGCCGCATCCGGCCACCGGCTGGTGCGCCGGCGCGGCCTGGGCCTATGCGCCCGGCACCGGCAGCGCCTGGCAACAGGCCTGGGACCTGCACGGCGACGCCGAACCGGGCAAGCCGGCGCAGCCCGGCGAAAACCACGCGCCGGTCGCGAAACTGAGCGGCCCGGAGAGCACCCGGGCCGGACAGGCCGTCACCTTGTCGGCCGCCGGATCGAGCGATGCGGACGGCGACCCGCTGAGCTTCAAGTGGAACGTGCCGGCCGGCATCCAGGCCAGCCAGGACGGCGCGACGCTGCGCTTCGATGCCCCCGAACTGCCGCGCGACACCAAGTTCGACTTCTCGGTCAGCGCCAGCGACGGCAAGCTCTCGTCGAGCGCCCGTCACACCGTGCTGGTCAAGGCGAAGCAGGCAGGCGGCAGCGAGGGCGGCCAGTGCGCCGCGGCCTGGTAGGGCGGCAAGCCCTACACAGGCGGCAGCCGGGTCCAGCACCAGGGCCGTCTCTACGAGGCGCGCTGGTGGACCAGCAACGAACCGGGCAGCCCCGCCACCACCGGCCCCGACTTCAGCGGCAAGGTATGGAAGGACCTGGGCGAATGCGGCAAGTAAGGCCCGCATCGCGCTGATCCAGACCGGGTAATCCGGTCGCTGCAACACCACCGCTGCCACCCGGGCGATCCGGATGGCAGCGGTTTTTTCATCCGCGCCGAGATGAACCTCGGCCGCGCCAGCGGGCGCCATGGCTCGGACACGTCCTAGACGATTCCGGGAGATTTAGGACAGGTCCAATGCTTTCGGCCTTGCGGTCTTCGTACATTGACGAAACCTCGCCCTGTCCATTCCCCCACATCCATGGCCCCGTCCTCTCTCGACGTCGTCCTCGCGGACCACCAGCCCACCATGCTCGCCGGCCTCGCCACCGTGCTGCGCGAGATCGACGGATTGCGCATCGCGGGGAGCGCGCAAAGCCCGCCCGACCTGATGGACGTGCTGTCGCGCGTTCCCTGCCGGCTGCTCGTCACCGACTACTCGCTGCCGGATGCGCACTCGAGCGACGGCTTGTCGATGCTCGCGCGCATTCGCAACCGCCACGCCGGGCTGCGCATCGTCGTCTTCACCTCGCAGATCAACGCCCGCTTCGTCGATCAGATGCGCAGGATCGGCATACGGGCGATCGTCAGCAAGTCGGACAGCCTGGATCACCTGGTGGCGGCGATCCAGGCCGTGCTCGCCGGCGGCCACTACCATTCGCCCGGCATTCCGCTCGCGCAGGCCGAAGACATGAGGCGCGGCCGCGGCGTGACGAGGTCCGAGCTGGAGGTGCTGCATCTCTACCTGTCCGGCCTGTCGATCACCGAGATCGCGAGCCGCCGCAACCGGAGCAAGCAGACCGTCAGCGCACAAAGGCTGCGCGGCATGCGCAAGCTCGGCGTCGAGCGGAACGCCGATCTGTTCCGGATGCTTCACGAGAACTGCGACAGCCTGTTCGACTCCCTACACGGCTCAATGCCGCCAATAAAACAATATTCGACAGGCACTACCGCATCGACCCCAATTCAAGTATCTGACTCGTCTTCTTGCAAGGGAGGTGTCTAGAAAAAATAATCGCTTTCGGCTCGCGCACGCCCTTACACCCAAACCCGCAAACTCAACCGATCTCCATATTCGACATCGTGATAAGAATCAAAAAAATCTCATCAGCAATCCTCTGCTACAGCCTCATGCAATCGGCGGCGATGGCCGGCACCTCGGCCACACTCACGGTAACGGGACGGATCTCACCGCCCTCGTGCAGCATTTCCCTCGAGAACAACGGCCGCCTCGATTTCGGATCGACATCCTTCAACAGCCTGAATATCGATGGCACGCAACTCGCGCCGAAGACGGTGGCCTTGAATATCGTCTGCGAGGCCCCGACGCGCGTCGGCCTGGCGGTGGTCGATTCCCGCTCGGCCTCGAAGATCGCCCAGGCCGATGTCGCCAGTTCACGTTGGGCCAGCGCGCTCGGCGACGACTGGATCTTCGGCCTCGGCACCACGGGACCGAATGACCAGGTACGAATCGGCGGCATGATGATCGGTTTCCAGGACGGTACCGTCCGACTCGACGAAGCCAATGCCAAGGTCATGGCCAGCACCAATCGCTCGTCCTGGTCGAGCGACGCGAAAAGCCAGTATCTCTCGCCCAAATCGACCACCTCCTGGTCCAGGAGCGGCGCCGACACGCCCCTGGCGGCCAAGCTCGTCAACGGCACGCTGGTCGTCACGCCGACCATCGCGCGCACCGTGTCCTTGCCGAGCGCCGACACCATCGAACTCGACGGCAGCGTCACGCTCGACCTCGTCTATCTCTGAAGAGGCACTTCATGCATTGGAACTGGAATCCGCGGCAAGCGGCCCGCACCATCGTGCTGGGCGCGTCCTTGTCGATCTGCCCGATCGCCGGTTGGGCCGCTGGCGATCCGCCGGGCACCGGCAGCGCGATCCTGACGATGACGGGCCGGATAACGCCACCGGCCTGCAGCCTCGACTTCTCGAATCATGGCAACGTCAACTTCGATCGAGCCTATAGTTCGCTCGACGCGGATGGCACGAAACTCGAGGCGAAGTCGATCGACCTGGCGATCCAGTGCGCGATGCCAACCCGGCTCGGCATCACGCTGAAGGACATGCGAGCGGCGTCGAGGATCGCGACCGGCGACGTCAGCCACCTCGCATGGGGCAGCAGTCCGGTCGCCGCCCAGAACAACGGGGCATATGCGGTATTCGGCCTCGGCACGGTATCCGGTACCGACGGACAAGCCGTCAAGATCGGTGCCTTCATGATCGACATCGGCAAGGTCACGGTCGACGGCGGTAGCGGAGTGGCGGCCATGACGGATCAAAACTCCCGGCTCACCACCGGCAATCCCAATCCTTACTTCGGCACCTGGCTCGTCCATGACGGCCACAGCTACGGCATGTATACGTTCTGGAAAGGCTCGTACCCGCTCGGCGGCCAGACCCCGGGAGGTATTACCACCGCCAGCATGACGCTCGACATCGTGCCGACCATCGCAAGGAAGGCCTCGCTGCCGATCCGGGATGAAATCCTGCTCGACGGCATGGTGAATTTCGAACTGCGCTACCTCTAGCCGCATCGGGCGCGCGACAACTGTCGCGTGCCCATCCGCCGGGTCTTCCCCTCGCCGGGGTCCACCCCAGGCAAGCTCCCGGCTCCCGCCCCCATCCCGCTGACATCCCGCCGCGCGCACTCCCTGTCGCGCGACGATTCCGGCCGACTCGCCGCATGAAGACTATGCCCCCCACGATACGATCTCGCGCCGCTCGCGGCCTCCTCGCCCTGCTTTGCCTGGCTTGCGCCGACGCCCAGGCCGGCGGCCCGCTGCCGGAAACCTCGGTGGTCCTGCTCAGCGAGGCCGAGGAAGGCGGCAGCATCAAGGTCACCAACACCGATCCCACGCCCATGCTGCTGACGACCACCATCCAGAACCTGGCCGAGGACGATGACAGCTTCGTGGTCGCCACGCCGCCGATCGCACGCGTCGAACCCGGCAAGACGCAACTGATCCGGTTCATGCTGACCAACACGCGCTCGCTCGGCAACGAACGCATGAAACGCGTGATTTTCGAGGGCATTCCGGAAACGGCGCGCCAGGCGCAGACCGTGCGCATGACGGTGCGCCAGAATCTGCCCCTGCTGGTGCTGCCGAAGGACCTGCAGAGAACGCGCACGCCCTGGACCAGGCTGACCCTGCAACTCGATCGCGACACGGTTCGGCTGAGCAATCCGAGCCGCTACGTGGTCCGTCTCGACCAGCAGGTCCGGATTCTGCCGAGCGCCGCCGCCGCGGTCCTGGCGAAGCCGTACATCCTGCCCGGCGAGACCGTGTCGGTCCCCCTGCCGGCTCACGTGGCGGCGGAATCGGTCGACGGCATCCGGCTCTTTCCGGCCACCGTCTATGGGTACATGAGCGATAGCTACGTCCTCGAGCGACGCTGATTCACCGCCGTGGTTTCGCCAAGCATCCAGCCTCATGCCGGCCCGTGCCTCGCCGGTGTCTGCAGCACACGCACGTGCCCATCCTCGCCATCCCCCGCTGCACGGAAAACCGCGGCAGGTCGCAAGTGCCTGCTGCGCCATTCGTCATCGGCTGCGTTCGCGCTCGCCGGCATGACGGCATGGCTTCCCGCCGACGCGGAACCCACGCGTTTCGATCCCGAGGTATTGCGCTCGCGCGGCATCGATCCATCGATCGCCGCGCATTTCAGCACCGCCTCCCGGTTCCTTCCGGGCCGCAACCTGGTCGAACTCAGCGTCAACGGCAGCACCGTCGGCCGCCACCCGGCGCATTTCGACGCCGAGGGGCGGATCTGCCTGAGCGACGCGCTGCTGCGCCTTGCGGGATTGAGGCCGGTGCCGTCCTCCGGCAAGACCGCGAACCCTGCCTCGCCGTCTCGCGCCGATCGGCTCGCGCAGCCGGTTGCCCTGGATTGCCGCGCATTTCTCGACGCCTTTCCGACCACCGCCGTCCATCTGCTGCCCGAGCAACAGGCGGTCGAACTGGTGACGCCGCCCGAGGCCGTCGCGGCACGCGCGGCGCCGTCCCCCGTCTACACCACCGGCGGCGCGGCCGCGATACTCAACTACAACGTGCTGGCCGGCTACAGCCGATCGATGGGCGGCACCAGCCGGTTCCTGCAGGGTTCGGTCGAGTCGGGTTTCAATTACCAGGGATGGGTCGTGCGCAGCCAGGACGCCTTCTCGATGCGCGACGGCAGCCGGCAATGGAGCCACGTGCAGGCCTACGGCCAGCGCAGTTTCACCGGATATCGCACCGCACTCCAGATTGGCCAGCTCATGGCGCAGGGCGACATCACGGGTGGCGCGCCGATCACGGGCGTCCAGATCGCGCCCGAGCAAGCGCTGCTGCCTCGCGGCAGCGGCAGCCCGATGATCCAGGGCATCGCCCATTCGCAGGCCCGCGTGGAAGTGCGCCAGGGCGGCATCCTGATCCATTCCACCGTGGTACCCCCGGGCCCTTTCTCCTTTTCCGAGCTGCCCTTGCTGTCGACCCGCCGCGACGTGACGGTCGAGGTCATCGAGGCAGACGGTCGGCGGCACGGTTTCTCGATTCCGGCCGCCGCCGTGCAGCCGTTGAATATCGGGCCGCCGGCCGGCTTCAGCATGTCGTTCGGCAAGCTCCGGGATCTCGGCGGCGCAGGCCCCGCGCCATGGCTTGCCAGCGTGGCCCACGGCTTCGCCCTGGGCAGCCGGGTCAACCTGAGCCACGGCGTGACGCTCGCGAGCGGCTATCGCGCACTCGGCATTCGCCTCGACGCGCAGCCCGCCGGCTGGCTCGGCACCAGCGCGCAGCTGGTCGGCGCCGATAATCCGCGCATGCATGCCCGCGGCGTGAAGGCCACCTTGCTGGGATCGGCCCGGCTGGCCGCCGGCTTCTCGATGGACGTCTCCGAGACGCGTCAGTCGCGCGGATATTCGGACCTGCTCGACATGCCGCGACCTGCCTTGCCAAGCTCGCCCGGTCACGCGATCGCGCAGGGGCTCGACCGCGACCGGCCCGAAGTCCGGCGCACCATCGGCTTGTCGTGGTCCGGCGCCGCGCTGGGCAACTTCAACCTCAGCTATGACGGCACACGCTTCTTCCACGGCCTCACCTCGCGGCGCTTGTTCGTCTCCTGGGGCAAGCGCCTGGGCCTCGTCAATCTGTCCATATCGGCCGAGCGTGCACTGGATGCGCGTCGAGGCGGGCACGATGGCGACAATCTGTACGTCAGCGCCTCCTTCGCGCTCGGCCGCCATGACACGGCGATCTACGGAACCCGCTCAGGCACGCGACGCGGCGTCGGGGTCCGCACCGGCGCGGCGCTCGGCGATCATGCGAGCTACTCGCTCTCGGCCGAGCGGGACAACCCGGGCACCGCGCCCTCGGCCAGCGCCAACCTGAATCTCACACCGCGTCACGTCCAGCTCGCGCTCGGGTCCGCCGTCGCCGCCGGGAGCAACTCGTGGTCGGTACAGGCGAGCGGCGCCGCGGTATGGCACGCCGATGGCCTGAGCTTCTCGCCCTATCCGGTGCGCGACACCTTCGGCATCGCCACCGTCGGCCGGGTCGCGGGTATCGCGCTGAACACCCCGGCGGGCAAGGTCTGGACCGACGCCTGGGGACGCGCGGTGATTCCCTCCTTGCCTGCCTACGGCGGCGCGCAGGTGGAAGTCATGGTCGCGTCCCTGAAACGCAACATGGATCTCGCCAACGGCTATCGACGCATCCATGCCGCGCGCGGCGCGGTCGGCAAGCTGCAATTCGCGATTTCGACGGTACGGCGAGCGCTGCTGAACGTCACCGCGGAGGATGGCGGCGGCATCCCGCAAGGCTCGGCAATCGTCGACGCGCAAGGTCGGCTGGTCACCCTGGCCGGGGCCGGCAGCATGGTTTTCCTGCCCGATCTCACGGAGCAGGCCCTGTTCGCCCGCCATCCGGACGGCGCGAGCTGCCGACTGGAATTCGCGATTCCTCATCAAGCCCCGGCCGACAGCGTCTACGAGCGCATCGACGCCGTATGCCGAACCGTGTCGCCGGCCCGCTCCCACACTCCATGAATCCATGACATTCCTGCTGCCCAAGCCCGGTATCGCACTTGCCCTGATCGTATTCGAGGCCGCCTGCCTGGCCGCCGAGCCGGGCTTCGCCCGATCGTCCGAATCCCATGCCGCCGCGACGCACGCCCGCTGCGAGCTTCGTCTCTCCCGGCCGCACCTGGACTATCCACGCCGCGCCGCCGGGGAGCTCGTCCCGATCGCGCCCGGCATCGTCACCTTCGGCACCCAGGCAGGCTCGCTCTCGGCCGTCTGCGCGCAGCCCGCCAGGCTCGCGCTGCGCCTGCATGGCCAGGCCGGCCCGGCAGGACTGGCCGGTTTCGGCAAGGACGGCGCCCTGCGCGTGCGCCTCGGCGATCTCAGCCTGGACGGCAAACCCGCGTGGCTGGAGAGCGACGCGGCGCCGGGCACCATCGCGAACGAAGTCGCCTGGCTACCCGGCCAGACCTTGACGGTGAGGATGTCCGACGGCGTCATCCCCGGACGCAGCTTGTCCGGACGCCTGAGCATCGAGGCCGTGATGCCGCTCGCCGGCACCGTCGCGATCGACGAAATCCTCAGCCATGCGCAACTCGTCATCGAATTGCTCGGCGATTCGCCATGACATGCGCCCCCTGGCTTCCCGCGCATCGGACTCCGAGCCCCCGCGACAGTCACCATGAAGATCCGCCTGATCCTCGCCGACGACCATCCCACGGTCCTGTCCGGCATGCGGCATGAAATCGGCCGGGCCCCGACGCTCGAGATCGTCGGCCTCGCCGCCAGTGCCGGCAAGCTGATCGCCCTGCTGGACGCCACCGTCTGCGACGTGCTGATCACCGACTACATGATGCCGGGCGGCGGCTTCCCGGACGGTTTCCCCTTGCTGCTGCACCTGCGGCGCAACTGGCCGGACCTGAAGATCGTGGTGTTCACCACGGTCGACAATCCAGGCATGCTGCGCGAGATCGTCGGCATCGACGTGCAGTCGGTGCTGAGCAAGCTCGACGACGCCGACCACCTGATCTCGGCGGCGCATTCGGTCTACGCGGGTGCCAGGTATTACTCGCCCAGCGTGAGGGGCGCCCTGCGCGGGCAGCGCATCGCCGACACGCTGAGTTCGCGCGAATTCGAGGTGATCCGGCTTTACGTGGCCGGGCACACGATCGGGGAAATCGCGCTGCGGTTGAACCGCGCGAAGCAGACCGTCAGCGCGCAGAAGGTCAGCGCGATGAAGAAGCTCGGCATCGAGCGCGACGCCGAGCTGTTCCATTACGCCTTCGAGATCGGCTTGTCGCCGCCCGGCACGAACCGCTGGAGCAGCCTCGATTGAGCGGGCGGAAAATTCCTCGCTCACGCCTGCCGACGGCCGCCTCGGAAACGCGAAATCCCCCTAGAATGCAGCGAGGTTTTCTGCCCTCCCCTTCATCTCGACAGGAGTCCATATCTTGGAACCCACCTCCACCTCGGCGCTGGAACAGCGCCTGGCCATCATCGAAGACAAGCTCGCGATCTACGAGCTGATCGCCTCCCATCCGCTGAGCGCCGACACCGGCCACGGCCCGTTCTTCCCACATGTCTACACCGAGGACGCCGTGTTCGATCGCGGCACGGCCGCGCCGGGCGCGGTGGGCCGCGACGCGCTGGTCGCGCTGGTGGAGAGCGAGGCGCACAAGCAGGCGCTCGACGGCGGCCTGGCGCATTTCGGCAACCTGCCGCGCATCGAGCTGGACGGCGACACGGCCTTCGTGACCTCCTACCTGATGCTGGTGCGATTCGATCGCGACAGCCCGGAGACGGAGCTGCCCAATCACGGGCTCTCGCGCGGCCACCGGATCTTCCGCGTGCTGGCGAACCGCTGGACCGTGGTGCGCACCGCCGAGGGATGGCGCGTCAAGACGCGCAAGCTGTTCCCGATGGACGGCAGCGCGCCGGCGCGCGGGCTGCTGCACGAGGCGCTGCCGGAGTAAAGGACGACCGGCGCCGTCCCGCTTATGCACGGGACGGCGCCGGCGCGACGATCACCCCGCAAGCTTGCGCGCGCAACGATCGCGCGCGGCCCGAGCCGGCTTCGCGACACGCTCGGCCCTGCCCTCAAGCCGCCCCGCGCCGCGCCTGCTTCACTTGCAGCCAGACCGCGGAAATCAGGAAGTACACCGCGCCCACCGCCGCATAACCCGCGATCTTGACGATCGGCGGCGGCACCGTGATCTCGCTCTGCACGATGAAGAAGGTACCGGCCAGGGCCGACTGGGCGCCGCTCAGGACCATCGCCCATTGCGCGCCGAAGCGCCGCCAGCGGCGGATCGCGGTGCCGAGCTGCAGCAGGCCGGAAAGAATCGCCCACACGCCGAACACCGTCAGCACCGCCGACAGGCCCGAGCCCAGCGCCAGCAGCACCGCGAGGGTGGTCAGCGCGCTGATCGCCACGTTGCTGGCCTGGGTGGGATTGCCGCTCATGCCGCCGCCGCTGCGCGAGAGGTCGACGAAGTTGGCCAGCGCATCCCAGGCCGGGTAGATGACCAGCAACACCGCCGCCGCGGCCGGGCTCTGGCGGCCGACCGCGAAGGCCAGCGCCACCCAGATCACCGAGAACAGCGCGCGGGAAAAGTAGTAGCGTTTGAGCCAGTGCTCCTGCTGGGTGCTGCTGGCATCGAGACGAGGTTGGGACATGCATGCTCCTTGGCAAAGCCGGTTCGCGAGCCGGACGGCCCGCATGCTTGCCAGTATCGCCAGCGCCCGGCGGCCAAAACATCGGTCGATTGACCGATGTTTCGGCGCCGCGCGCGCAGCGCGGCGCCGTGGCGGAACCCGAATGTCCGATATCATCGGCAATCCGGCCGCGCCCGCTCGCGGGCAGCATGCCGGATCCTTTGCCATCCCGATCACTTTTCATGTCCGACCCGATATTCGACCTCGACGCCGGCCACGCCGCGTTGCGCATCTTCGATTCCGTGCGGGCGCTGGCCTTCATCGGCGACCTGAGCATGGGGCAGCCGACCGATCACTCGCTGCGCACCGCCTGGCTGGCGGCACGGCTCGCGCACGCGGCCGGCCTCACGGCCTCGGTCGGCGACACGGTTCGCGAGGTGTCGCTGCTGCGCTGGTCGGGCTGCACGGCGAACGCGGCGGGTTTCGCCGAAGTGTTCGGCGACGACATCGCGATCCGCAACGACATGCTCGAAGGCCGGCCGGAGGCGACCGAGGCGATCGTCCGCGCCGGTGCCGGCGCCGCCTTGATGCCGCTGGCGCAGATCCATTGCGAGGTGTCGGGCGAGGTCGCCCGCATCCTCGGCCTCTCCACGCAGACCGAGACGGCGCTGCGCGCCATCTTCGAAACCTGGGACGGCCGCGGCGTGCCCGCGCAACTGGCGCGCGAGGACGTGCCGGTCGCCGTGCTGGTGGTGGCGCTGGCCGGCGACCTGGAGGTGCTCAGCCGCGCGCACGGCATCGAGGCGGCGCTGGCGCTGATCGCGCAACGCGCCGGGCAACGCTATCCGGCCCATCTGGCGGCGACCGCCGCGCGGCACGCCGAGCGCTGGCTCGCCGAGCTGGCCAGCGCGGCGCCGGCCGATTTCGAGCTCGCGCTCGCCACCACCGACATGCAGCGAACCGGCTCGGCGGCGCTGGTCGCCGACGTGATCGACCTGAAACTGCCCTGGATGACGGGCTTCTCGCGCGCGGTCGCCGCCACCGCCGCCGAATGCCACGCGCGCCTGGCCGGCGACACCGCGGCGCGCGCGCTGGTCTACCGGGCCGGCCTGATCCACGGCATCGGCCGCGCCGCCGTGCCCAACGAGATATGGAACCTGCCCCGCGCCCTGCCCGCCAGCGCCTGGGAAAAAGTGCGGCTGGTGCCTTACTGGACCGAGCGCGCCGGCCGGCAGACCGGCAGCCTGGGCGAGGCCGCCGCGCTGGCCTCGCAGGCCTACGAACGGCAGGACGGCTCGGGTTACTTCCGCGGCCTGCGCGGCGCGGCGCTGAGCCTGGAAGCGCGCGTGCTGGCCGCCTCGCTGGC
>NZ_VWWC01000353.1:0-1880 GCF_011753175.1 Burkholderia sp. Cy-637
TCGGGGTGGCCTGATCGCGCGCGGCCGGGTTGCCCGGCGCGAGCGGCGGCGCCTCGGCGGCATGTGCCGGGATCGGGGCCAGCAGCGAATCGCCGTGCTGCGGCGCAGACGACGGAAGCACCGGCGCGGCATCGGCCGCGCGCGCCGGGATCGGGTCCAGCAGCGCATCGTCATGCTGCGGAGCGGCCGGCGCGACCGTCGCCGAGCGCGGCAGCGAGTCGTCCGGATGCGACGGCGACGGCACCGGCGCGGCACCCGTCGCGCGCGCCGGAATCGCGTCCGACGACGAATCGTCCTGATGCCGGACCGACGACGGCGGCACCGCAGCAGCACCAGCCGCACGGGGCGAAATCGAACCCAGCAGCGAATCGTCCTGGTGCAAGGCCGACGGCGGAATCACCGGCGCGGCACCAGCCACACGCGCCGGAATCGAACCCAGCAGCGAATCGTCCTCGCGCGAGGCCGACGGCGGAATCACCGGCGCGGCACCGGCCGCTCGCGCCGGGCTCGAACCCGGCAGCGCGTCGCCCTGGTGCGAGGCGCTCGACTGCATCGCAGGCGCGGCCTCGGCGGCACGCAGCGGCGCGGGCGCCAGCAAGGAATCGTCCTCGCCCGAGGCAGCGGGCGGAATCGCCGGCGCGGCATTCGACGCGGGCGCGAGCAGCGAATCGTCCCACTGGCGCGCGGCCGGCGCGGCCGGCGGCGTGAAGCGGCTGCCGGTGGCGTCCCAATCGTCGGGCAGCAAGGCGCCGGCCGGGCGCGCGCCCGCCACCTGGGGCGGGCGGAATCGATCCGAGGGCGACGGCGTGTGGTTCCAGCCCTGGTCGGCCGGCACCGCGCCCGGCGCCTCGTCGTAATAGGACGAGGGGGCATCGAACAGCGCGAGCGGATCGAGGCTCGAACCCGGCACGGCCGCATCGCGCGCGCCGGGGATCAGGCCGTCGGGACGGCCCGCATCGCCCTGCGCATCGAGCTGGCGCGGCGAAAGCAGCGCGCCGAGATCGAGCGGCTCGCGATTCTCGGCCGACGACGATGACGGCAATGACGACAGCGCGGCCGCGCCGGCAGCCGGCACGGCCGGCGCCGGCGGAACCCGCGGCGTCGATGTCGAAGCCGGCGCCGTCGGCGCGCGATCGGTCTGCGCCTGCCAGTTACCGCCGGTCTCGCCGCCGAGCCGCACCGCGATCTCGAAGGTGTCGATCTGCAGCCGGTCGCCGTCGCGCAGCGCGGCCGGGTCGCCCTTGCGCAGCGGCGCGCCGTTCAGCAGCATGCCGTTGGTGCTGCGATCCTCGACGAAGTAGAGCCCGTTCAGGTAGCGGATCAGCGCATGCAGCCGCGACACGCCCTCGGCGCCGAGCACCCAGTCGCAATCGTCGGCGCGGCCGATGCTGCCGTCGCGGCGGTCGAAGCGTTGCTCGCGCTGCGCGAGGCGCTCGGCGCGTTCACCCTGCACCGCCAGGGTCAGGCTCGGTTCGGTGCTCATCGAGGTCCTCCGTCGGATCCGTTGGGCGTGCCGAGCAGGCCCAGCGCGTCGCGCACGTACGTCAGGCGTCGCGCGTCGAATCGCGCCGGCACCAGCGCGGCGAGGTAGTTGAGGGCGGCCATCGCCGCGATCGCGCACAGATGCGCGGGCGGCGGCGTGGGCTGCTCGGCACGCGGGTTCAGGTTGCCGCCGGTCCAGCCGGCGGCGGCCGCGGCCCAGGCGCCGATGCCGCGGTAGCGATGCTCGGCGGCGAAGGCCGCGGCGTCGGCGCGATGCGCCTCGGCCGGGTCGCGCACCCAGGCCTCGGCCAGCGCGAGGCCGGCCTGGTCGGGCGCCGCGAGCGTCTCGCCGCGCCCGCACTGGCACACCCAGGCCACCGCGTAGCGATGCGGCAGCA
>NZ_VWWC01000354.1:0-1959 GCF_011753175.1 Burkholderia sp. Cy-637
TCGGCCGCGCGCGCGGCCGCGGTCAGGATCGCCTCGAGCCGCGCCGCGTCGCGCAGCCGCGCGGGCTCGATGCCGTCGAGGTCGGCCAGCACGTGCGAACCCTGGGCGGGCGTCGATACCGGCCTCATTTGTGCGATCCGTAGGAGGAGTAGCCGCTGCGCGCCGAGGTGCTGCCGTAGCCGCCGTAACCGCTGCCGATATGGCTCTCGTGGCCGGCGCAGCTGAACATCAGCACCATCAGCGTCGCGTAGATGCCGTACAGCAGATGCTTCATCGTTGCCCGCCTCCGTTACCGGCGAACGCGCGCCAGATCCATTCCGGTACCCACAGCATCACCACGCCGAGGATCACCACCACCATGCCGGCATCGAAGGCCAGCAGGACCGGCAGGTTCACCACGCAGAGGATCACGCTGAAGATCATCGGCAACGGCGCGAAGCTGGACTTGCCGGTGCCTTGCGCGGCGCGCTGCTGGCGCTGGGCGGCCGCGCCCGGCACGCTCGCGGCCAGCGAGGGCAGCTTGAAGCGCTCGGCGAGCTTGGCCGCGGTGAGCCGCGAGGCGCGCGACCAGACCAGCTCGTTCGGGCTGGTTTCGAGCGTGAGCTTGTTGCGCTGCCAACTGTAGTCGGCGATCTCGGTGATGTCGCCCACCCGCGCCTGCCAGTTGAAGGCGCCCACCACGTAGGTGATCTCGGAGCGATAGCGCTCGCGCTGCCGGTAGCGCTTGCCGTCGAGCGAGACCGCGTCCTCGTCCTCGATGGCAGGCCAGTTGTCGAGCACGCTCACGCGCTCCCAGCCGGCATCGCTGTGCACCAGCCACAGGAAGCCGCGCCTGGGATGCATCAGCAGGTATTCGTCCCAGCTTTCCTCGTCGCCGGGCACGCGGCAGCGCAGCATGCCGATCACCGTGTAGCTCAGGCCGTCGAACACGCCGCTCGCGCCGAGCGGCAAGGCGCCTTCCTGCTCGGCCAGCTTGCGCGCCTTCGAGAACACGATCTGCTGCTCGGGCGTGCAGTGGATGCCGGCGTGGCAGGAACTGCAGACCACGTAGTCGGCCAGGCCCGGCACATAGGATTGCGAAGCACCGCAGCTCGGACAGGCGAAGGCGATCATCTCGCCCTTGGGCGCGGCGGTGGCCGCCACCCTCTCCGGATCGCGCAGCCCCGTCAGCGCGAGGCGATCGAGTTCGAGCGCCTCGCCGACATACAGCTCGGGGCGCCCGCCGTTGCGCTCCGCCTCGGCATAGTCGAGCGTGGCGAAGGCCGAGCCGCTGCGCAGGTCGGCCACGCGCGCGGCCCAGCCCGCGTCGACGCGAAACGGCAGCTCGCCCTCGCCGCCAGTGCAGCGCGCGGTACGCAGGTCGGATACCAGGTAGCGCCGGCCGGCCAGTTCCTGGGGCTGGCCCGGCGCGAGCGAGGAGAAGGCGGGCCAGGCGCCGCCGGGCAGCGCCTCGTCCTGGCGCACCGTCACCGTGTACTGGCCCGAGGCTTCCGAGAGCCAGCCGAAGCCGCCGTCGTCGAAGGCGACATACCACTCGCTCCAGAAGCCGGCTTCATAGTCGAGCCGGATCCGGCCCAGCAGCGTGAAGGCCCGCTCGCCGAAGCGGCCCGCCGCGCCGATCTGCAGCAGGGAGTCGTCGTCGAGCACGGCGGCCAGCTCGCCGATCCGCTCGACCGCCTCGCCGCGCCGCAGCAGGGTGCTGCGGCAGAACCCGCAGACGGCCATCACGGCCGCCGGCGAGCGCATCTCGACCGGCGCGCCGCATTGGGGGCACGTGGTGTTGAACATCGGGCGGGCTTATTGCGTCAGTTTCGCGAGGATCTCGGCCTTCGCGCGCGCGTATTCGTCCTCGGTCACCAGGCCCTTGTCGAGCAGCGTCTTCAGTTGCTGCAGGCGCTCGACGTAGTCGGTGGCGGGTGCCGCGGCCGGTGCGGGGGCAGGCGCCGCCGGCTGGCCCGG
>NZ_VWWC01000355.1:0-1868 GCF_011753175.1 Burkholderia sp. Cy-637
TGGCCAGCGCGTGGGCGCTGCCGGGGTCGCGCACGGTGGCCAGCAGCTGCCAGTCGCGGCGCGGCACCAGCGCGGCGGCCACCGCGCGGCCCAGCAGGCCGGAAGCGCCGATCAGGGCGAGTTTCATGCGTCGTTCTCCCAGGGGCCCGGCGACCGGGCGGACCGACATTGTGCCGGTTCCGACGCGACCCTGCGATGTCCACGACGCGGTGCGGGCCGCCGCGCGAGGTGGGCAACGGCCACAGGCGCTGGCGGCCCTTACAGGCGCACGCCCAGCATGCCGAGCACGATCGCGACCGCCCAGCACAGGCTCGCGCCGATCAGCAGCAGCGCGATGCGATCGGCCCTGGCGCGCGCCGTGCCATGCGCGAGCAGCACGCCGCGCAGGCCGCAAACCACATGGCACAGCACGAAGGCGGCCGCCAGCGAGTAATGCGGGATCAGGCGCACGCTCCAGGCGTCGGCGACCAGCCCCGTGGGCTGGCCGGTGGCCCAGGCGTAGTCGGTATCGGTGCCGAAATAGCGCGCCAGCACGAACACCGAATTGATGTGGCAGCCGATGAAGGTCACCAGGTAGGCGCCGGTCGCCGTCTGCAGGTTGCCGAAGCGGTCCTGCGCCGTCTCCAGCTTCGGCAGGAGCAGCAGCAGGCCGCTGACGATCTGCAGGAAGAACAGCGAGATCAGCACCGGCTCGACCCAGGCGGCGCGATAGACGTGCCGCAGGATCAGCATCAGGTGCCGATGCGCGTCGTTGCCCAGCAGGCCGAGCACGTGGTTGCCGAGATGCGGGAACAGGTAGACCAGCAGGATCGCCGCCGCCGAGATGCCGTGCAGCACGCGCACCGGCGCCGTGTTCAGGCGGCGCGGCGCGGCGAGCGCGGCCTGGGCCGCCATGCCGCCCACACCGCCCATGCCGCCCGCGCGCATCGCCAGCGACAGCCCGGTGCCGGCCAGCACCAGCGCCCAGCAGCCGAGCCAGACCGCGTAGTCGCGCCCCTCGATCTTCATCAGGTACAGCAGCACGCCGATCAGCACGTAAAGCGGCGGCGAGGCGAAAGTCAGGTGCGCGAGCCGGCGCAGCACCGGCACGCGAGCGTCGTCGCCCGCCTGCGCGGCCAGCCGCGTGAGGCTCAGGTAGGCGCTGCCGGGCACCGCCAGGCAGAGCGCCATCGCCAGCAGCGCGGCCAGCGGCCGGTGGGCCGCCGCCTGGTCGTGGAAGACGGAAAGATAGCCGGGATAACCCAGCGCCAGCAGCGCGGGGACGAAGTGCCAGGCCAGCGCCGGCGCAGCCGCGCGGCGAATCACAGTAGAATTCATCGTGCTCACAGAATCGAGGTTCGCGTGACCCGGGCCGTCGCCCGGAACTACCGATCGGTGCCGCGTCGAGTATAGGCAGCGCCGGCCCGCCAGGTGGGCCGAAAACGGCTGCGCGAAGCGGGCCGCCGCCTCGTTCCTCCCCCATGTTGGATGCTTCCGTGCGTGATCTCCTGATCGAACTCGGCGAGACCGGGCCGATCCGGCAGCGCGTCGTCGCCGGCCTCTACCGCGCGCTGCGCGACGGCCGCCTGCGGCCCGGCCAGCGCCTGCCCGCCTCGCGGCTGTGGGCGCTCGAGCTCGGCGTGTCGCGCAATACCATCCGCGAGGCCACGGCCGCGCTGGTCGAGGCAGGCTGGCTCGAATCGCGGGCCGGCTCGGGCCTTTATGTGAAGGCCGTGCCGCCCGTCGAGGCGACGCCTTCGGCGCTCGCGCCGTCGTCGCCACGGTCTTCCCCGCCGTCATACACGCTATCGTCCACGCCGTCGTCGCCACGGCCGCCCTCGTCCGCGCACGCGCCGGCCGCGAGCCCGGACGCCGCCGCGCCGCCGCCC
>NZ_VWWC01000356.1:0-1870 GCF_011753175.1 Burkholderia sp. Cy-637
GCCTC
The DNA here is from genome assembly GCF_011753175.1 of Burkholderia sp. Cy-637. Taxonomy (NCBI): domain Bacteria; kingdom Pseudomonadati; phylum Pseudomonadota; class Betaproteobacteria; order Burkholderiales; family Burkholderiaceae; genus Burkholderia; species Burkholderia sp. Cy-637. The sequence continues at coordinate 6 of NZ_VWWC01000356.1, forward strand.
GGCCCACGCGCGGCCCTCGACCAGGCTCGCCACCAGCCCGGCGACGAAGGCGTCGCCCGCGCCCACCGTGCTGGCCACCGGCACCTGCAAGGGCGCCGCGTGAAAACCGTCGAGTTCGGCCGAGCCGGTCGTGCAGAGGCCGAATGCGCCCTGCTCGCCGAGCGAGACGGCAACATGGCGTATGCCGCGCGTCACCAGCTCGCGCGCCGCCTCGATCAGGGCCTCGCGGCTGTCCAGCGGCCGGCCCAGCGCCGCCGCCAGTTCCTCGCGATTGGGCTTGACCAGGTCGGGCAGCTCGAGCGGATCGCCCGAGCCCAGCACCGCGGCCAACGGCGTACCGCTGGTATCGAGCGCGACGCGCGCGCCCGCCTCGTGCAGCGAGCGCGTGGCGCGGCGATAGAAGTCCGCGTCGATGCCGGGCGGCAGGCTGCCGGCCAGCACGAACCAGCGCCCCGGCGCCGCGAGCGAGGCGAGCCGCGCCTCCAGCGCCGCCAGGTCCTGCGCCGTGGCGCGCGCGGTGGCGAGATTGATGTCGGTGGTCTGGCCGCGCGCCGGATCGACCAGCTTGACGTTGGTACGCGTGCGCCCGGCGATGCGCACGAAACGATCGTCGATGCGCTTGCGGGCGAACATGGTCTCGAAGGCCTCGCTGCCCTCGCGGCCCAGCAGGCCCGTGACGATCGTGGCGATGCCGTAGTCGGCCAGGCAGCCGGCGACGTTGACGCCCTTGCCACCCGCGTTGATCTCGAGCGATTCGGCCTGATTCACGGCGCCCAGCGCGAGGCCGGCCACGCGCACGGTCTGGTCGAGCGCGGGATTCGGCGTGACGGTCACCACCACGCGCGCGGCGTTTGTCGCCGATCGGATCGTGATGCTCATGCGGCCGCCTCGCCCCGGGTCTCGCCGGCCGGGCCGCCTTCGCCGACTTCGCCGCCGTCGAGCGCGCGCACGGCGTCGACATCGGCGGCATCGAGCGCGCGACGCGCCAGCGCGCGCAGCGCATCGAGCCGCGAGGCGCGCAGCCACGTCTTCACGGCCGGGATATCGCGCACGCTCATCGACAGCTCGTCGACGCCCAGCCCCGCCAGGATCGCCGCGCCCAGCGGCTCGCCGGCCAGCCCGCCGCACACGCCGACCCACTTGCGATGCCGGCGCGCGCCGTCCACCGTCTGCGCGATCATGCGCAGCACGGCCGGATGCAGGCTCTCGGCCATCCGCGCCAGTTCGGGATGCTCGCGATCGATGGCCAGCACGTATTGCGTGAGGTCGTTGGTGCCGATCGAGAAGAAGTCGACGAGCTCGGCGAAATGGTCGGCCAGCGCGGCAGCCGAAGGCGTCTCCACCATGATGCCGAGCGGCACCTTCGGCGCGTCGAGCTCGGCGCGCACCGTCTCGGCCAGCGCGATCGCCTGGCGCGCCTCGTCGAGCGTGGACACCATCGGGAACATGATCCACAGCGGCCCGTGCATGGCGGCGCGATAGAGCGCGCGCAACTGCGGCACGAACAGGTCGGGCCGGCGCAGGCACAGCCGCAGCCCGCGCACGCCGAGGAAGGGATTCGATTCGCGCGGCAGGTTCAGGTAGGGCACCTGCTTGTCGCCGCCGATGTCGAGCGTGCGGATGATCAGGTGCCGCCCGCCGCTGGCTTCCACCATCTGCCGGTAGCAGGCGTATTGCTCCTCCTCGTCGGGCGCGTCGTGGCGCTCCAGGAACAGGAACTCGGTGCGCATCAGGCCGACGCCGCATGGCGCAGTTGCAGATCGATACCATCCACGTGGTGGCGCGCAGCCCCTACCTGGTGCTGTTCAGCCGCCTCGGCCCCTATGAGCAGCGCTGGCTCGACGAGCACCTGGCCGAGGCCAGCC
>NZ_VWWC01000357.1:0-1865 GCF_011753175.1 Burkholderia sp. Cy-637
CGCGCTCGCCCTACCGGCGCGAGGTGGCGGGCGACGCGCGGATCACCGGCGGCTCCTCGTCGGGCGCGGCCGCCTCGGTCGCCGACGGCATGGCCGCGGTCGCGCTGGGCACCGACACCGGCGGCTCGATCCGCATCCCCGCCGCGCTCTGCGGCCTGACCGGCTTCAAGCCGACCGCCAGCCGCGTGCCGCGCTCGGGCGGCGTGCCGTTGTCGACCACGCTCGACTCGTTCGGGCCGATCGGCGTCTCGGTGGCCTGCTGCGCGCTGGTCGACCGGATCCTCGCCGGCCTGGCGCCGCGCGTGCCGGCCGCGCGGCCGCTCGAAGGCGTGCGGCTCGGGGTGCTCAATCATTATGTGACGGACGGCATGGATGCCGAGGTCGGCGCCGCCTTCGACGCCGCGCTGCGCCATCTCGAGGCGGCCGGCGCGATCGTCTCCGACCTGCGTTTCGCCCCGCTCGACCGCCTGCCCGAGATCAACCGCTTCGGCTTCTCGCCGATCGAGGCCTATGCCTGGCACCGGCCGCTGCTGGCCAATCGGCGCGACCAGTACGATCCGCGCGTGCTGGCGCGCATCCTCAAGGGCGAGACGGCCAGCGCGGCCGACTACCTGGACCTGATCGCCGCGCGCGCCGCCATGCTCGACGAGGCCGAGCAGACGCTCTGGTCGCGCGTCGACGCGGTGCTGGCGCCGACCGTGCCGGTGGTGCCGCCGCGCATCGCCGAGCTGGAAGCCGACGACGAGGCCTTCGGGCGCACCAACGCGCTGATCCTGCGCAACCCGAGCGCCTTCAACTTCCTCGACGCCTGCGCGCTGTCGGTGCCCTGCCATCCGCGCGACGCGGCGCCGGTCGGGCTGATGCTGGCCGCCGGCCCGCATCGCGACGATGCCCTGCTGGCGATCGGCCAGGCGGTCGAGGCGGTGCTGGCGGCGATTCGCTGAATCCGCGGGGCGGGGGCATGCAGGCCGCGGCTGGAGCCGCCGCCTTGGCGGCGACGGCCTCGACCACAGCACACGAGCCTGGCGCCCGGCCAACCGCCGCGCCAGCTTGCGCGCCCGACACTGCCACCGCGAGCCAGCTTCCGCCCGGAAATCCCGCCCGGCGCACGAAAACAGCGGCCCGTTCGCGATAAAATCCGACCACTCCATTTTCGGGACCGACCACCGATGAACGATTTCTCGCTGTCGCTGCGCCGCGAGCGCCGCCTCCTGACGCTGCTCGGCGTCGTCTGCGTCGCCCTGCTGGCGGGCGCGCTGTACCTGCAGTTCGTCAAGGGCGAGGATCCCTGCCCGCTGTGCATCATCCAGCGCTACTTCTTCGCGCTGATCGCGATCTTCTCCTTCCTCGGCACCGGCCTGCGCAGCTGGCGCAGCCTCGCCGTGATCGAATTGCTGATCGTGATCGCCGCGCTGGCCGGCGCCGGCACCGCCCTGCACCACCTGCAGATCCAGCTGCACCCGGGCTTCAGCTGCGGTTTCGACACGCTGCAGCCGATCGTCGACAGCCTGCCGCCCGCGCACTGGCTGCCGAGCGTGTTCAAGGTGGCCGGCCTCTGCGAGACGGCCTACCCGCCGATCCTCGGCATCCTGCTGCCGGGCTGGGCCGCGATCGGCTTCGTGGTGATCTTTCTGGCCGTGGCCGGCAGCCTGGTGCGCAACCGCCGCCGCATCGCGCGCGGGGTCTGAGCCCGTTCCACGCGCCTCGCGCGGCGGCCCCGGGCACGCCGCGCACGCCGTTCGGCGTAAACACCTAAGTCTCGCCGGGGCCCGCCGGGCCCCGTCCCTCCAGTCGCATCGCGGCCCGCCCCGGCGGCCGCGCCTGCCCCGCGCGGCGGCCTTCGCCGCGCGTCGGCCGGGTCCGTC
>NZ_VWWC01000358.1:0-1858 GCF_011753175.1 Burkholderia sp. Cy-637
CGAGCGTGACGGTCGAGCCCGGCGCGGCGGCCTCGATCGCGAACACCGCGAGCGTCCACAGCGCCTGCGCGAGCCGCTCGGGATCGGCCAGCAGGGTGGCTTCGCGCGCGCCTTCGAGGCGGATCTCGAGGCGGGTGCCGCGCGCGTCGGCGAGCGCGGCGCGGACCAGCGCGGCCACCTCGTCGAGCAACTCGGCGAGCACCACCGGGGCCGGCGCGATCGCCAGCGCGCGCGTATCGGCGCGCGGCGCGTCGAGTGCGCTCTCGATCAGCCGGGTCTGCTGCTCGATGCCGGTGCGGATGCCGCCCAGCGCGCGTTGCAGGGACGCGTCGCCGGCCGGCAACTGGCGCTCCAGCACATAGGCCCAGCTATGCATGGCGTTGAGCGGGCTGCGCAGATCGTGCGACGCGACGGACAGCGCCTGGTCGCGCGAGAACAACGCGGCCTCGGCGGCGTAACGGGCAGCGCGCTCGCGCAGCAGCTCGGTGCGGGGATCGGCGGGGGAGAGGGTCACGAGGGTCGTGCGGAGATGGCGGAATCCACATTATAGGGACCGGACCGGGGCGCGTCGCGCCGACTTCGAGGGCGAATGCGCGCCGATGCGCGATGTTGCGAATCGATCGGCGCCTATTGATCGGGGCCGCCCGCCCGCGGCATGCCGTCGATTTTCCTGGTTTCGCGCGGTTTCGGCGCGATCGCGGCCCCGCGCCGGCCGTCAGGCCGGCACGCCGTCCTCGCGCGCGGCGGCGCGGTTCGGCAGCAACTGGCAGACCAGCAGCCCGGCCAGCATCAGCGCGCAGCCGAGCAGGGCGCGCAGGCTCAGCGTCTCGCCCAGCGCGGCCCAGCCGGCCAGCGCGGCGAACACGCCTTCCATGCTGAAGATCACGGCCGCGTGGGCCGGCGCGGCGTCGCGCTGCGCCACCACCTGCAGCGTATAGGCGACGCCGACCGACAGCAGGCCGCCGTAGAGCAGGGTCGGCAGCGCGCGCGCCAGGGTGTTGGCGTCGAGCGTCTCGACGCCGAGGCCGATCGCGCCGCACAGCAGCCCGCAGACCAGGAACTGCTGGAATGCCAGCACCAGCGGATCGTGGCGGCGCGCGAAATAACCGACCGCGATCACGTGGATCGAGATCAGGATCGCGCCGACCAGCTGGAAACCGTCGCCGTACATCACGCTGAAGTGCTCGTCGACGCTGAGGAAGTACAGGCCGATCGCGGCCAGCGTGGCGCCCAGCCAGGTGCCGGTGCCGGCGCGATGGCGCAGCAGCACGCCGATCAGCGGCACCAGCACCACGTAGAGCGAGCTGATGAAGCCGGCATTGGCGATCCGGGTGTATTGCAGGCCGATCTGCTGCAGCGAGATCGAGGCGGCCAGCAGCAGGCCGAGCAACAGGCCCGGCAGCAGCCCGGCCGGCCGTTGCGCGAGCGCGGCGATCTCGCGGCGCGCGGACTGGCGCGTCAGCAGCAGCGGCACCAGCACCAGCGCGCCGAGCAGGAAGCGCAGCCCGGTGTAGAGGAAGGGCCCGATCACCGGCAGGCTGAGCCGCTGGGCGACGAAGGCCGAGCCCCAGATGACGGCGGCGGCCAGCATCAGCAGGTTCGCGCGGAGGTGGAGGCGGGCGGCGGGCGTCATCGGCGAGGGGATTCGAAAAGGCGCAAAAGGGGAGATTTTATGCCGAAGCGGCCAGGCTGGCGGTGAAACGCCGCAGCGTGTCGGCCGAGCGCGGCTCGCGCACGCGCGAGTAGAGCACCACCTGCGAGATGGGCAGCGCCGGCAGGCCGAAGCGCGCGCCGACCTCCACCAGCCCGCGCGGCGCCACCCGGCGCGCCAGCGGGCAGACCGCCAGGCCCGCCGCGG
>NZ_VWWC01000359.1:0-1786 GCF_011753175.1 Burkholderia sp. Cy-637
TCGCCGCTGCGCGCGTGCGCCACCAGCGCCGCGAGCGTGATGCGCCGCGCCGGCTCGCCGGGCGGCGCCGTTACCGGCAGCGCGTCGGCGCCGCGCCAGAGCAGTTCGGACAAGGCATCGCGCAGCGAGCTCGCGCCGTCGACCGGCGCGCCGCTGGCCTGGCCCGGCTCGGCCAGGCGCGCCACCGGCGTCAAGGCCAGCAGCCGCAGCGGCCGTTCCGCGCCGGCCACCAGGCGCTCCACGAAGCCCGGCGCGGGGCGTGCCAGCAGCCGCGCCGGCGGGGCCGCCTGCAGCAGCTTGCCGCCGTCCATCACGGCGATCTGGTCGCCCAGCCGCAGCGCCTCGTCGATGTCGTGCGTGACCAGCACCACGGTGACCTTCAGGCGCCGCTGCAGGGCCGCCAGGTCGTCCTGGGCCTTGCCGCGGATCAGCGGGTCGAGCGCGCCGAACGGCTCGTCCATCAGCAGGATGGCCGGCTCGGCGGCCAGCGCGCGCGCCACGCCGACGCGCTGCTGCTGCCCGCCCGAGAGCTGGTGCGGCAGCTTGTGGCGATACACCGAGGGATCGAGGTCGAACAGGTGCAGCAGTTCGTCGACGCGCTCGGCGATGCGCGACTTCGACCAGCCGGCCAGGGTCGGCACGGTGGCGATATTGCGCGCCACGCTCCAGTGCGGGAACAGCCCGTGGCCCTGGATCACGTAGCCGATGCCGCGCCGCAGCGTCTCGCCGCGCAGCGTGGCGGTGTCGACGCCGTCGATGCGGATGGTGCCGGCGCTCGGCTCGATCAGGCGGTTGATCATGCGCAGCAGGGTGGACTTGCCGCTGCCCGAGGCGCCCACCAGGGCGGTGACGGTGCCGGGCGCGATCTCGAGCGAGACCTGGTCCACCGCGAGCAGCGAGCCGAAGCGGCGGCTCACGCTTTCGATTTCGATCATGCCGGGTTCCGTTGCGTCAGTTGTGTCAGTTGGATCGCGGCGTCGAACAGCACCGAGATCACGAAGGCCAGCGCGATGGTGGGCAGCGCGCCGAGCAGCACCAGGTCGGTGGCGGCCTGGCCGAGCCCCTGGAAGATGAAGGTGCCGAAGCCGCCGCCGCCGATCAGCGCGGCCACCGCGGCGAGCCCGACGTTCTGCACCAGCACGATGCGCAGCCCGGCCAGGATCACCGGCAGGGCCAGCGCCAGCTCGATGTCGAGCACGCGCTGGCGGCGCGTCATGCCCATTGCCGCGGCCGCCTCCACCACGCCGGGATCGACGCGATCGATGCCGACCACCACGCTCGAGACGATCGGCAGCAGCGCGTAGAGGAACAGCGCGACCAGGGCCGGGGCCGGGCCGATGCCGCTGATGCCGAGCGCGGCGGCCAGCGGCAGGTGGGCGGCCAGCAGGCCGAGCGGCACCATCAGGATGCCGAACAGGGCGATGCTGGGGATGGTCTGGACCACGTTGAGCACCGGCATCAGGGTGGCGCGCCAGGCCGGCCGGTGCGCGCAGCCGATGCCCAGCGGCAGCGCCACCGCGAAGGCGGCGAAGGTCGAGCCGGCCACCAGTTCGAGATGGCGCAGCGCCTCGGTCCAGAAGGTATCGGCGCGCACCGCGTATTCCTGCATCACCGACAGGCCGTCCCAGATGCCGCTGGCCAGCGCCGCGCCCACCGCCGCCAGCGCGACCACCAGGGCCAGCACGCGCCGCGCGGGCGACAGGCCGAGCCGCGCCAGCGCGTCGGCGATCAGCACCGCGAAGGCGAACAGCAGCAGCCAGGCGCCGGCGGCCGGCGAGATCCGCGC
>NZ_VWWC01000360.1:0-1659 GCF_011753175.1 Burkholderia sp. Cy-637
TTGGCTGCCGGTTCATCCGTGGCAGTACGCGCATCTGCGCCGCCGGCACCCGGCGTTGCTCGACGCCTGTATCGACCTCGGCGAAGGCCCCGGCGCGGGCATGCCGACCGCCTCGCTGCGCTCGCTCGGCGTCGCGCATGACGCGTCGCTGCACCTCAAGCTCTCGCTCGGCGTGCAGGCGCTCGGCGCGGAGCGCGTGATGCCGCCGCGCTACCTGCGCAACGGCGCACTGGCGCAGGCCTGCCTGGCCGCGCTGCGCGAGCGCGATGCCTGGCTCGCCGCGCATCTGCAGGTCTGCGACGAGCGCGCCTGGTGGGCGCTGGGCGCGGCGCCGGCAAGCGGCGACGCGGCCGCCTGGATCGCCGAGCGCGGCGATCTTGCCTGCCTGCTGCGACGCTACCCGCGGGGCGAGGGCTGGCTGTTGCCGATGGCCGCGCTCGGCGTGTCCGATGCGCGCGGGCGACTGCCGGCCTTCGATGCGCTGTGCGGCGGCGCCGCGGCGTCGACGCCCGCCAGGCGACGCGGGCTGTTCGCACAACTGGCGCGACTGCTCGCCGAACTCGGACTGCGCTGTTTCCGTCACGGGGTGATGCCGGAGCTGCATGGCCAGAACGTGGTGCTGCGCGTTGGCGCGGATGGCCTGACGGGGCTGGTGCTGCGCGATCACGACACGCTGCGGATCTGTCCGCCGCTGATGGCCGAGGCCGGCGTGGCGGCGCCCGATTACCTGATCGACCGGAGCACGCCGAACACCCTGATTCTCGAGGCGCCCGGCGCTCTGTTCGCCTATTTCCAGACCTTGGCCGTCGGCGTGAACCTGTATGCGATTGCCGCCGCGCTGTCCGAAGCCGACGGCGAGGACGAGGCGCTCGCCTGGCAGTGGATCGGCGATGCGCTGCGCGATGCCGTGGCCGGCGTGTTCGGCGACGGTGCCGCGCCGGCCTTGCGCGAGCTGGCGGAGGCCGCCTTGTTCGACAGCGCGAGCTGGCCGTTCAAGCAGCTGATCGAACCGCTGGTCGGCCGCGTCTCGATCGGCACCGGCATGCCGAGCGGCCTGGGCGAGATCGCCAATCCCTTGCGCGCGGCCAGGGCCGGGCAGGGCGGCCGACGATGATCGGGCCGCACCGCTTCGCGGTCGTGACCCTGGTGGCCTGCCAGGGCGTGATCACGCTCGGGCTGATGGTGCTGGTGCCGATCATGCCGTTCTTCGTGCGCGGCCTGCTCCCGCCCGACGCGACACTGGCCGAGGTGACACGCTGGAGCAGTATCGCGCTGGCCGCGCCGGGTGTCGGCGCGCTGCTCTGCACGCCGCTGGCGGCCGGCTGGTGCGAGCGTCTCGGCTATCGACGCGCGCTGCTGCTGGCGCTGGCGCTGTTTGTCGCCAGCCTGCTCGCGATGGCCTCGGCGCGCCATCCGATGCTGTTCGTCGCGGCGCGGGTGGTGCAGGGCGCGAGCACCGTGAGCGTGATCGTGACGGCCTATCTGGCGCGCGTCGCCGAGGCCGATGCGCGAGGTCGCGCGCTCGGCTGGCAGGAGTCGGCGGTAGCCGCCGGCGCACTGCTCGGGCCGACGCTCGGCGGCGTGCTGCAGGATCTCTGGTCGGTGCGGCCGCTGCTGTACGCGGTCGCGCTCGGCACGGGCCTGGCGGCGGCCGGGCTG
>NZ_VWWC01000361.1:0-1724 GCF_011753175.1 Burkholderia sp. Cy-637
TCGAGCTGCGGCTCAGCGGCGAGCCGGCCGGTGCATCGGGCAGTGTGGGTGCATCGGGCGCGGCTGCCGGCAAGACCGTGGTGGCCCGGCTCGTCGCACGCGGCGCGCATGTCTACCAGGCCGTGGCGATCGCCGATGCGCCGCTGCCGCCCGAGGCGCTCGATCAGTTCCTCGGTTCCTTCAAGCTCGATTGAGGCACGCGTTCGCGGCGCGCGACCGAAGGGTGCGTCGCACTGCCGCAATGTGTGGACGAAGTGAAGGCGCGGTCGAGGAAAACCTCGCTAGTGGTCGGATTTCACAAGGCTTTTCGGCTATCCACAGCGGATGTGGATAACTTTGTTGACAAACCCTCGAATCGTGCCCCGAGAACGGCTTCACGCCGCTTTCAAACCGGTTTCATTGATATTCGGCGAGGAAAAAACACTTGACGATTCAGTGGCTTGCGAGCGTTCTCGCGGGTACGCGCGATGCGTCGCCGCGCGAGTGATCGATACCGGTAAATGTGTATAAGTCAAGTCTTGACAGCGAGGCATTTCGGCTCAAACCAGCTCGATCGCGCGCCGATAACGGATCGCCTCGCCGATCTGCGCGGCGTCCGGCTGCGCATCGCCGGCAAGATCGGCGATCGTGCGCGCAACTTTCAGCACCCGGTAATAGGCTCGCGCCGACCAGTGGAAGCGCTCGCCGGCCTCGCGCAGCAGGCGCTCTCCCTCGGCGCCGGGGCGGCAGAAGCGATCGGTCTCGCGTCCGCCCAGCATCTGGTTGGTGCAGCCCTGGCGCGCCAGTTGTCGATCGCGCGCGGCCGCCACGCGCCGCGCGACCGTCGCGCTGGCCTCGGCCGGGCGCGTGCCGCGCTCGGCCAGCTCGGCGGGCGACAGCGCGGGCAGGGCGACCTGCAGGTCGATGCGATCCACCAGCGGTCCCGACAGCTTGCGCAGGTAGCGCGTGGCCACCTCGGGCGTGCAGCGGCAGCGGCCCGAGGGATCGCCGCGCCAGCCGCAGGGACAGGGGTTCATCGCCGCGACCAGCTGGCAGGCGGCGGGGAAGTCGGCCTGCAGGCCGACCCGCGAGATCGTGATGCGGCCGGCTTCGAGCGGCTCGCGCAGCATCTCCAGCACGTGGCGATCGAATTCGGGAAGCTCGTCGAGGAACAGCACGCCTAGATGGGCCAGCGTGATCTCGCCCGGCTGCGGGGGATTGCGGCCGCCGACCAGGGCCGCCGCGCTCGAGGAGTGATGCGGCGTGCGAAACGGCCGGCGCCGCCACGAAGCGGGCGAGAAACCCACGCGGCTGGCCGACAGCAGGGCCGCCGAAACCAGCGCCTCCTCGTCGGTCATGGGTGGCAGCAGCCCCGGCAAGCGCGCGGCCAGCATTGATTTGCCGGCGCCGGGCGGGCCGATCATCAGCAGGTGATGGCCGCCCGCGGCGGCGATTTCCAGCGCGCGCTTGGCGCCTTGCTGGCCGACTACCTCGGCCAGGTCGGGAGCATTGGCTGCGGGCGTTGAATCGGGCGATGGCGCGGCGATCGGTGACAGCCGCGCCTCGTCGGCACCGGCCAGGTGCGCGCAGAGCGCGGGCAGGTCGGGCGCGCCGTAGACGGTGACGCCCGGCACCAGCGCAGCTTCTGCCGCGCTGTCCAGCGGCAGGTACAGCTCGGGTCCCCCGGATGGCGGGGGCAGGCCGCGCGGCGCGCGACGGCGGCGGGCGCCGGCGTTGCCGGTCGG
>NZ_VWWC01000362.1:0-1797 GCF_011753175.1 Burkholderia sp. Cy-637
GCGCCGCCGACACGGCTCCCGATTCCGCCGCGCGACGCGAAGCGCCGCGCCACACCGGCCACGCCAGCCCGCGCGCGGCCGCTCCCGATTCCGCGCGCGCGCCAGCCTCGCCGCGACGCTGACGCGCCCTTTTTCCCAAGGATGTGACGATGTCCGATTCCCTGTCCGATTCCCTGCCCTTTCCCGCCGGCCGCCACGCGTATCCGGCCTCGTTCGGCGCCTGCTGCCTCGATGCGCGGCGCACCCACTTCCGGCTGTGGGCGCCCGCCTGCCGGGCCGTCTCGGTCGAGCTCGACGACGGCGAGCGCCAGGCCAGCGTCGCCATGACCGCCTGCGAGGGCGGCTGGTTCGACACCACCGCGCCGTTCGGCTCCGGCACGCGCTACCGCTACCGGCTCGACGGCGGCGAGGCGGTGCCCGATCCCGCCTCGCGCTTCCAGCCCGAGGGCGTGCACGGCCCGAGCGAGGTGATCGACCCGGCCGCCTATCGCTGGATGCACGACGACTGGCGCGGCCGGCCCTGGCACGAGACGGTGATCTACGAGCTGCACGTGGGCGCGCTGGGCGGCTATCGCGGCGTCGAGCGCCGGCTCGGCGAGCTGGCCGCGCTCGGCGTGACGGCGCTCGAGCTGATGCCGCTGGCCGCCTTCCCCGGCGAGCGCAACTGGGGCTACGACGGCGTGCTGCCGTTCGCGCCGGCAGCGCCCTATGGACGCCCCGAGGACCTCAAGGCCTTGATCGACGCCGCGCACGGCCTGGGCCTGCAGGTCTTCGTCGACGTGGTCTACAACCACTTCGGCCCCGACGGCAACTGGCTGGCCAGTTACGCCCCGAGCTTCTTCCGCGAGGGCAGCCACACCGCCTGGGGCCCGGCGATCGACTTCGATCGCGACGAGGTGGGGCGCTTCTTCATCGACAACGCGCTCTACTGGCTGGAGGAATTTCGCGTCGACGGGCTGCGCATCGACGCCGCTCACGCGATCGACAACGACGGCTGGCTGGTCGCGCTGGCCGCACGCGTGCGCGGCTACGCGAACCACACGCGGCATATCCACCTGGTGCTGGAGAACGAGCGCAACAGCGCGCGCCTGCTCGGCGACGCCGGCTTCGACGCGCAATGGAACGACGACTTCCACAACAGCCTGCACGTGTTGCTGACCGGCGAGCGCGAGGGCTATTACCGCGCCTATGCCGACGCGCCGCTGCAGCGCTTCGCGCGCACCCTGGCCGAGGGCTTCGCCTACCAGGGCGAGCCCTCGCCGCTGCATGAAGGGCGGCCGCGCGGCGAACCGAGCGCGGACCTGCCGCCCACCGCCTTCGTGGCCTTCCTGCAGAACCACGACCAAGTCGGCAACCGCGCCTTCGGCGAGCGGCTGCGCATGCTGATCAACGACGATGCGCTGCGCGCGGCCACCGCGCTGCTGCTGCTCGCGCCGCAGGTGCCGCTGCTGTTCATGGGCGAGGAAACCGGCTCGACCCAGCCGTTCCAGTTCTTCACCGACTACCAGGGCGAGCTGGCCGAGGCCGTGCGCGAGGGGCGCCGCCGCGAATTCGCCGCCTTCCCCGCCTTCGCCAGCGCCGAGCATCGCGAGGCGATCCCCGATCCGAACGATCCCGCCACCTTCGCGCGCGCCTCGCTGGCCGCCGTCGACGCCGACCACGAGAGCGACGACGCGCGCGCCTGGCGTGCCTTCTATCGCGGCGCGCTGGCGGTGCGCTCGGGCTTCATCGTGCCGCACCTGCCCGGCGCGCGCGCCGAGCGCGTGACGCTGCTGGGGCGCGCGGCCGGCGGCGACG
>NZ_VWWC01000035.1:0-50643 GCF_011753175.1 Burkholderia sp. Cy-637
TCTGCATGGCGGCACGCCCGTGCTCGGCCTCGAGCGCGAGGGTGCCGGCTGGCGCCTGCGCACCGCGCAGGGCGCGACGATCCGCGCCGCCCAGGTGCTGATCGCGACCAATGGTTATACCGACGGCCTGTGGCCGGGGCTGCGGCAGTCGATCATCGCGGCCAACAGCTTCATCGTCGCGACCGCGCCGCTGCCCGACGAGATCGGCCGCGGCATCCTGCCCGGCGGCGAGGTGGCTTCCGATTCGCGGCGCCTGCTGCTGTATTTCCGCAAGGACGCCTCGGGCCGCCTGCTGATGGGCGGGCGCGGGCCGTTCAGCGAACCGGGTGCCGCCGCCGACTGGGCCCATCTCGAACGCGCGGCGGCCCTGATGTTTCCGCAGTTGCGCGGCATCGGCTACGACTATCGCTGGGCGGGACGGATCGCGATCACCCGCGATTTCCTGCCGCACCTGCATCGCCCGGCGCCGGGCCTGACCATCGCGCTCGGCTACAACGGCCGCGGCATCGCGTTGGCCACCACGCTGGGCCGCCATCTCGCCGACGCGATCGACGGCAGCGCGCCCGAGCTGCCGCTCGCGCCCGCGCCGATCCGGCCGATTCCGCTGCACGCGTTGCAGCGGCTCTACATCAGCGCCGGCGTCGCCTGGTACGCGCTGCTCGACGCGCTGTCCTGAGCGCCACGCGCGTTTCGTCGCGCCCAAAACGAAGCGCCGCGGCCTTTCGGCTCGCGGCGCTTCGTTTTTGCGGAGCGAGGCGGCGGCATGCCGCCTCGTGCCGGGATCAGAACACGCGGTGCCCGACCCACCAGCCGGCCGCGGCGATCAGGGCCGAGGCCGGGATCGTCAGCACCCAGGCCCAGACGATATTGCCGGCCACGCCCCAGCGCACGGCCGAGAGCTTGCGGGTGGCGCCCACCCCGACGATCGCGCCGGTGATGGTATGCGTGGTGGAGACCGGGATCCCCATCCAGGACGCCGAGAACAGCGTCAGCGCGCCGCCCAGCTCGGCGCAGAAACCGCCGACCGGCTTGAGCTTGGTGATCTTCTGCCCCATCGTGCGCACGATCCGCCAGCCGCCGAACAGCGTGCCCAGGCCCATCGACAGGTAGCAGGCGGCGATCACCCAGACCGGCGGCGCATCGGCCGTGGTCGAGGCGTAGCCGGTGGCGATCAGGAGCATCCAGATCATGCCGATGGTCTTCTGCGCGTCGTTGCCGCCGTGGCCCAGGCTGTAGAGCCCGGCCGACACCAGTTGCAGGCGCCGGAAGCGCCGGTCGACCTTGCTGGGCGGTGTGCGGAAATACAGCCAGGACACGCCGAGCATGAACAGCGAGCCGAGCACGAAGCCGAGCAGCGGCGAGATGAAGATGAAGGCGACCGTCTTCATCAGCCCGTCGAGGTTCAGCGAGCCCCAGCCCGACTTGGCCACCGCCGCGCCCACCAGGCCGCCGATCAGCGCGTGCGAGGAGCTCGAGGGGATGCCGTAGTACCAGGTGATGATGTTCCAGCCGATGGCGCCCACCAGCGCGCCGAATACCACGTAGTGATCGACGATGGACGGATCGATGGTGCCCTTGCCGACCGTCTGCGCGACCTTCAGGTGGAACACGAAATAGGCGATGACGTTGAACATCGCGGCGAAGGCGACGGCCTGTTGCGGCTTCAGCACGCCGGTCGACACGACGGTGGCGATCGAGTTCGCCGCGTCGTGGAAACCGTTCATGAAGTCGAACACGAGCGCGACCATGACCAGCGTCGCGACGGCCCAGATGGCGAGTTGTATCGAATGCATCGTGTCGGGCTCAGGCGTTTTCCAGCACGATGCCTTCGATGATGTTCGCGACGTCCTCGCACTTGTCGGTGATCTCCTCGAGCAGCTCGTAGACCGCCTTCAGCTTGATCAGGTTCTTGACGTCGTTTTCCTCGCGGAACAGCTTGGACATGGCCGAGCGCAGCACGCGGTCCGCCTCCGACTCCCAGCGATCGATTTCCTCGCAGGCCTTGAGGATCCGCGCCGACTGCTTCATGTCGGACAGCAGCGCCACGGCGGCCTGCACGTGCTGGGCCGATTCGAGCACGATGTGCGCGAGCTGGCTGGCCTCGGACGTGACGGCACGCACGTCGTACAGCGACACGGCCGTGGCGACGTCCTCCATCAGGTCGAGGATGTCGTCCATGGTGGTGATCAGCTTGTGGATTTCGTCGCGGTCGAGCGGCGTGATGAAGGTCTTGTGCAGCAGGTCGATCGCTTCATGGGTGAGCTTGTCGGCGGACTTCTCCGCGGACTGGACCTTCTGCTTGTGGATCTCGGCATCGGCGAGATTGTCGATCAGCAATTCGAGCTCGCGGCCGCCGGCCACGATGAAGTTCGCGTGCGAATTGAAGATTTCGAAAAACTTGCCCTCGGTGGGCATGAATCGACCGAACATGAATTTTCCGGGTGTTTGTCAAATGACTGTCATAAAAAGCGGCGTCATTGTACCGTTTCCCGGAAATACGGATGAAGCGATCGCCTGGGCTGCGACGAGATACAACGCTTCGCGGCCCAGGGCTTTACAAGCGGGGCTTAGTCGCTCTGGAAATGCTGCGAACCGGCAAAATTGTCGAACTTCGTGTAAGGCCCCAGGAACGTGAGCCGAACCGAGCCGATCGGGCCGTTACGCTGCTTGCCGATGATGATCTCGGCGGTGCCCTTGTCGGGGCTGTCCGGGTTGTACACTTCGTCGCGGTAGATGAACAGGATCACGTCCGCATCCTGTTCGATTGCGCCCGATTCGCGCAAGTCGGACATCACCGGGCGCTTGTTGGGCCGCTGCTCCAGGCCGCGGTTGAGCTGCGAGAGCGCGATCACCGGCACGTCGAGTTCCTTGGCCAGGCTCTTCAGCGAACGCGAGATTTCGGAGATTTCCGTGGCCCGGTTCTCGCCCTGCGAGGAACCCGTCATCAGCTGCAGGTAGTCGACCACGATCAGGCCGAGCTTGCCGCATTGCCGTGCCAGGCGTCGCGCGCGCGAGCGCAACTCCATCGGG
This sequence comes from Burkholderia sp. Cy-637, assembly GCF_011753175.1. NCBI lineage: Bacteria > Pseudomonadati > Pseudomonadota > Betaproteobacteria > Burkholderiales > Burkholderiaceae > Burkholderia > Burkholderia sp. Cy-637. The sequence continues at coordinate 3,031 of NZ_VWWC01000035.1, forward strand.
TTCAGGCCGCCGGTCTCGTCGATGAAGAGCTGCGCCTCGCTCATCTTCTGCACCGCGTGCGTGAGCTTCGGCCAATCCTCGTCGGTCAGCCGCCCGGTGCGCATGCGGTGCTGGTCGAGCCGGCCGACCGAGCCGAGCATACGCATCACCAGCTGGCTGCCCGGCATTTCCATCGAGAACACCGCCACCGGCAGGCCGTATTCGACGGCCACATATTCGCCGATGTTCATCGAGAAGGCGGTGTTGTGCGTGACGACGTAGTCGTCGGTGATATACAGCCGGGTCGGATGCGAGACCGAGATGCACTGCGTTTGCGTGACGCGGGTCGGCTCGATCGAGACGATCACCGGCATCTTGTGCCGCGTGCGACCTGCCGTCAGTCGCTCGCGCTTGCCCTCGAACAGGAACAGGCTCTGCGGATCGGGGTGGCTGATGGTGCAGACATAGGCCGTCACGCCGTCGCGGCGCTCGCCCTGGCAGGTATAGGCGGTCGCCTTCTCGCTGATCGAGCACCAGGCGCCGAGCGAGCGCGCCAGTTCGCAGACGTCGCGCGCCAGTTGCGGGCTCGCCGTCGAATAACGGACCGTGCCCGAGGACTCGACCCAGCCGTCGGTATCGAGCAGGCCGCGCAGCAGGTCCAGGCGCACCGATTTCTCGGCGTCCAGGTAGGCGCGCGGGATGAACTGGTCGTGGCTCGCGCAGCCCCACAGGCCCAGCGCCTCGAGCGCCTCCTTGAGCGGATTGACGGGCGGCCGCTCGATCTCCCCGCCGGCTGCCCGGCGCTCGATGCGCCAATCGTATTGACCGCCGTGCTCGAGTTCGAGGCAGGCGTCGACGCGCTCGCGCATCCGCGCCAGGGTCGCCTCGGCCTTCACGCTGAAGCGCACCGCCGTGCCGCCCAGCGCGCCGTCGCCGAGCAAGGCGCCCAGCACCCAGCCATCGACCGGCAAGGGCTCGGCGCGCCCGAATTCCCCTTCGTGCAGGTCGATCCACAGCCGGTTGCGATAGCGCTCGCGCGTCAGCAGGCTGCGGATCTCGGCCGTGTTCAGCACGCGCGGCTTGTCCCAGCCGCGGTAATGGACGCGCCAGAGGTGCTCGTCGCAGCACTCGGTCGAGCGGCCGTCGGAGAAGCGCACGCGATGCACCTGGCGTTCGCCCTGCGGATAACGGCCGGTGACGAAGGAAGGCCTGCCGTCGATCGAGGCCAGCATGTCGCCCACCCGCAATTCGCCCATCGCCTTCCAGCCGGTCAGGGTCCTGACGCGGGCATCGAGCGGCTGCGCCTTGCCCATCGACGGCCGGCCGGCCACGATGATCAATTCCCCGCCATGCATCCCCGAGGTCATCCGGTCCAGGTCGACAAAGCCGGTCGGCGTGCCGGTCACGTCGCTCGGATTGGCCGTGTGATACAGCGTGTCGATCCGCTCCACCACTTGGGTCAGCAACGGCCCGATCTCGAGGAAGCCCTGGGTGCCGCGCGCGCCGTCCTCGGCGATCGAGAACACCTTCGACTCGGCCTCGTCCAGCAGCTGGCGGACTTCCTTGCCCTGCGGATTGAAGGCGTCGGCCGAAATCTCGTCGGCCACCGACACCAGCCGGCGCAGCACCGCGCGGTCGCGCACGATTTCCGCGTAGCGGCGGATGTTGGCCGCGCTCGGCGTGTTCTGCGCCAGCGCGTTCAGGTAGGCCAGGCCGCCCACGTCGTCGGCCTTGCCGGCCGTGACCAGCGCCTCGTAGACGGTCACCACGTCGGCCGGGCGCGTGCCGGCGATCAGCCGGCCGATGTGCTCGTAGATCAGCCGGTGGTCGTAGCGGTAGAAATCCTGTTGGGACAGAAAGTCGGCGATGCGGTCCCAGGCTGCGTTGTCGAGCAGGAGGCCGCCCAGCACCGATTGCTCGGCCTCGACCGAGTGCGGCGGGACTTTCAGCGATTCGAGTTGGGGATCTTGCGGCGCGTTCATGGCTTGGGATTATCGCGAAATGCGAGGGGGGGCGCCAGCGTCAGGCGGATGAAATGCGGCGGAAAACAAAAAAGGCAGGGCCGGTTTCCCGGACCCTGCCCTTTCGCGGCGCGGGGCGATGGAGGCTGCCCGCGCCTGAACAACGTGACGCTTAGGCGTGGTCGCCGATCACGTTGATCGTGACGTCGACGACGACGTCCGTGTGCAGCGCGACTTGCACGCCGTGCTCGCCGATCATCTTCAGCGGGCCTTCCGGCAGGCGCACTTGCGCCTTCTCGACGTCGTAGCCTGCCTTCTTCAGCAGTTCGGCGATGTCGCCGTTCGTCACCGAGCCGAACAGACGGCCGTCGACGCCCGACTTCTGCGTGATCTCGAACGACTGGCCAGCCAGCTTCTCGCCGACTGCCTGCGAGGCGGCCAGCTTCTCGGCGGCGACCTTCTCGAGTTCCGCGCGGCGGACTTCGAATTCAGCGATCGCGTCCTTGGTCGCGCGGCGAGCCTTGCGATTCGGGATCAGGAAGTTGCGTGCGTAGCCGTCCTTGACCTTGACGATGTCGCCGAGGTTGCCCAGGTTCGCGACTTTTTCCAACAGAATGATTTGCATTCGAATTCTCCTTATTGCGTCGCCGGCCTTAGGCCTTGTGCTGATCCGTGTACGGCAGCAGCGCGAGGAAACGCGCACGCTTGATTGCCGTGTCGAGCTGGCGCTGGTAGTGCGCCTTGGTACCCGTCAGACGCGCCGGCGTGATCTTGCCGTTTTCGCCGATGAAGTCCTTCAGCGTTTCCGTGTCCTTGTAGTCGATCTGCTCGACGCCGGCTGCCGTGAAGCGGCAGAACTTCTTGCGCTTGAAGAGCGGGTTTTGTTGCTGACGACGCTTGTCGAATTTCTTGCCAGTGGGACGGGGCATGATTCAGTCCTTTCCTATGTCCTGCAATGCTGTGATGTGAAACACCAGGGTTCGCGCGTTGCGGCTCTTTTTCGCCAGGAAACCGCTGAAGAGCGTCTCGACGCCCATCTCGCAGGCTTCCAGCTTGCCGCTGGCCTCGCCGGCCGCCATCGCCTCGATCGTCATTTCGACCTGTCGGCGGATGCCTGCCTCGACGACCTCCGTGCGGTGTTGCAGGGTGCAGCTCGCGATCGGAACGCCGGCGGGGGTGTAGCGCACCGCCTGTCGCTCGACGACGCTTGCCGTCAGTTGCAGCCTGTTCACGGGGTTGACGCGATCCTTGGTGGCTTGACCTTGTGAGTCTTAAGCCTGCGCTTCGGTCGGCTGGGCAGCAGCCGCCTTCTTGGCTTCTTCGCGCTGAACTTCCTTCATCATCGGCGACGGGCCGGTTTCGGCCTTCTTCATCTTGACGATGAGGTGACGCAGCACCGCGTCGTTGAACTTGAACGCGTGTTCGAGTTCGTCGAGCGTAGCCTGGTCGCACTCGATGTTCAGGCAGACGTAGTGAGCCTTGGCGAGTTTCTCGATCATGTAGGCCAGTTGACGACGGCCCCAGTCCTCGACGCGGTGGATCTGGCCGCCGCGCGTGGTGATCGTGGACTTGTAACGCTCGATCATGGCGGGCACTTGCTCGCTCTGATCGGGGTGCACGATAAAGACGATTTCGTAATGACGCATACACACTCCTTGTGGATTGAAGCCACCCGGGCGTCGGAACCGGTGTGGCAAGTGAGAAGCCGAAGATCATAACCCGAATGAGGGGCGCACGCAATGGTTTCCCTGCTTTCGTGGCGCGAATCGGCCGTGTTTTCAACGACTTGAGGCTCCTGTCTCCCTCCTGACCCGCTTCTGGCCCGCTTCTGGTCCGCTATCGGGCCGCCGCAGGCGCGCCGCGCGGGCCCGCCGATCCGGCCCCGAACCGCCGCCTCAGGGCGTGCCGCCCCAGTAGCCGGGCCGCGCATAGACCTCGCGCAGGTAGTCGATGAAGTAGCGCACGCGGGCCGGGACGTAGCGCTGCTGCGGGTAGACCGCGAGGATGTCGTAGTCCGGCAGCGCGAATTCGTCGAGCACCGTCTCCAGCTCGCCAGTCTCGAGCTGGCGCGCGATCTCCCAGGTCGAGCGCCAGCCCAGCCCGCGCCCTTCCGAGGCCCAGCGGTGCAGCAGCTCGCCGTCGTTGCAGTCGAGATTGCCGGCCACGCGGATCGTCGCCAGCTTGCCGTTGCGCCGGAAATACCAGCCGCGGTTCTGGCCCCCTTGCAGGTTGAAGGCCAGGCAGTTGTGGCGCAGCAGGTCGTCGAGCGACTTCGGGCGGCCATGGCGGCGAAAATACTCGGGCGTGCCGCACACCACGCGGCGATTGGTGGCCAGCTTGACCGCCACGAAGTTCGGGTCGACCGCGCCGCCGATCCGGATCGACAGGTCGTAACCCTCGCGCACCAGGTCGACCACGCGGTCGGTCAGGTTGAAGGACAGTTGCAGGTCCGGCTTGTCGGCGATGAACTCCGGCGCGAGCGGCGCGACGTGCTTGCGGCCGAAGGCGGCCGGCGCCGACACGATCAGGTGCCCGTTGACGGCGCGGCGCCCGGCCGCCAGCTCGTTTTCGGCCTGGTCCCAGTCGCCCAGCAGGCCGCGGCAGCGCTCCAGGAAGGCCGCGCCCTCCTCGCTGACCACCAGCCGCCGCGTCGAGCGGTACATCAGCTTGACGCCCAGGCGCTTTTCCAGCGCGTCGATGCGCCGGCCCAGCACCACCGGCGAGACGCCCTCCTCCAGCGCCGCCGCGGCCAGGCTGCCGGCATCGGCCACCTTCACGAAGGTTTCGATCTGCTTGAAGCGGTCCATGCGCCTGCCTGCCTCCTTGTGCCTCGAAGCGCCGCCGCGCCTGGACGCAGCCGCAATTCGATACTTTTAGTTTCGAAATAAGCGACGAGAGCCGATCTTATCAAAGCTTTCACGTAACCATAAAGTGTCTCCGACTACCTGATCCGCCATTCCCAAGGAGACATGCATGGCCAAGATGAGAGCCGTCGACGCCGCCGTCCTGGTGCTCGAGAAGGAAGGCATCCAGACCGCCTTCGGCGTTCCCGGTGCCGCCATCAACCCGTTCTACTCGGCGCTGCGCCGCTCGGGCGCGATCGGCCATGTGCTGGCGCGCCACGTGGAAGGCGCCTCGCACATGGCCGAGGGCTACACGCGCGCCGCGCCCGGCAATATCGGCGTGTGCATCGGCACCTCGGGGCCGGCCGGCACCGACATGATCACCGGCCTCTACTCGGCCTGGGCCGATTCGATCCCGATCCTCGCGATCACCGGCCAGGCGCCGCGCGCGCGGCTCTACAAGGAAGACTTCCAGGCGGTCGACATCGAATCGATCGCCAAGCCGGTCACCAAGTGGGCGGTCACGGTGCGCGAGCCGGCCCTGGTGCCGCGCGTGTTCCAGCAGGCCTTCCACCTGATGCGCTCGGGCCGCCCGGGCCCGGTGCTGGTCGACCTGCCGATCGACGTGCAACTGGCCGAGATCGAGTTCGACATCGACACCTACGAGCCGCTGCCGGTCTACAAGCCCAAGGCCAGCCGTAAGCAGGCCGAGGCCGCGATCGCGATGCTGGCGGCGGCCGAGCGGCCGCTGATCGTGTCCGGCGGCGGGGTGCTGAACGCGGTGGCGGAGGACCTGCTGGTCGAGTTCGCCGAGACGGTCGGCGTGCCGGTGATCCCGACCCTGATGTCCTGGGGCGCGATTCCCGACGACCATCCGCTGATGGCCGGCATGGTCGGCCTGCAAACTTCGCATCGCTACGGCAACGCCACCCTGCTCGCCTCGGACTTCGTGCTCGGCATCGGCAACCGCTGGGCCAATCGCCATACCGGCAGCGTCGAGGTCTACACCAAGGGCCGCAAGTTCGTGCACGTCGATATCGAACCGACCCAGATCGGCCGCGTGTTCGGCCCCGATCTCGGCATCGTCTCGGATGCGAAGGCCGCGCTCGAGCTGTTCATCGAGGTGGCTCGCGAATGGAAGGCGGCCGGCAAGCTGCCGGCGCGCGACGCCTGGGTGGCCGAATGCCAGGAACGCAAGCGCACGCTGCAGCGCAAGACCCACTTCGACGAGGTGCCGGTCAAGCCGCAGCGCGTCTACGAGGAGATGAACAAGGCCTTCGGCCGCGACACCTGCTACGTCAGCACCATCGGCCTGTCGCAGATCGCCGGCGCGCAGTTCCTGCATGTGTACCAGGCGCGCAACTGGATCAACTGCGGCCAGGCCGGGCCGCTGGGCTGGACCATCCCCGCCGCGCTGGGCGTGCGCGCGGCCGACCCGTCGCGCCCGATCGTGGCGCTCTCGGGCGACTACGACTTCCAGTTCCTGATCGAGGAGCTGGCGGTGGGCGCGCAGTTCAAGCTGCCCTACGTGCACGTGGTGGTCAACAACGCCTACCTCGGGCTGATCCGCCAGGCGCAGCGCGCCTTCGACATGGACTACTGCGTGCAGCTCGCCTTCGAGAACGTCAACGCCCCCGAGCTCGGCAGCTACGGCGTCGACCACGTCGCGGTGGCCGAGGGCCTCGGCTGCAAGGCGCTGCGCGTGTCGAAGCCCGAGCAGATCGCGCCGGCCTTCGAGCAGGCCAAGCAGTTGCTCGCCGAGTTCGGCGTGCCGGTGGTGGTCGAGGTGATCCTGGAGCGCGTCACCAATATCGCGATGGGCGCCGAGATCGACGCGATCAACGAGTTCGAGCCGCTGGCCGAACGCGCCGAACATGCGCCGACCGCGATCACGCTGCTCGACTGAGCGTGCCCCGGGGCGCGCGGCGGGCTGATCCAGCCCGCGCCGCGCACCCGCTTCCCCAACCCAGCTGACCGACCGGATTCCATCGCCATGCCGAAATTCGCCGCCAACCTGACCATGCTGTTTACCGAGCTGCCCTTCCCCGACCGCTTCCAGGCGGCCGCCGAGGCCGGCTTCGACGCCGTCGAGTTCCTGTTCCCCTATCCCTACGACAAGGCCGAGCTGGCCGAGCGGCTCGCCGCCAACCGGCTCAAGCTGGTGCTGCACAACCTGCCGGCCGGCAACTGGGAGCAGGGCGAGCGCGGCATCGCCTGCCTGCCTGATCGCCGCGCCGAATTCGAGGACGGCGTGGGCCGCGCGATCGACTACGCGAAGGCCTTGCAGGTGCCGCAGCTGAACTGCCTGGTGGGCATCCCCTCGGCCAGCGCGCCGCGCGACACCACCCTGGTGACGATCGTCGAGAACCTGCGTTTCGCCGCACGCGCGTTGCAGCAGGAAGGCATCCGCCTGCTGGTGGAGCCCTGCAACCATTTCGACATCCCGGGGTTCGCGCTGAACCGCTCGTCGGAGGCGCTCGACGTGATCCGCGCGGTGGGCTCCGACAACCTGTTCCTGCAATACGACATCTATCACATGCAGCGCATGGAGGGCGAGCTCGCGGCCACGCTGCGCGCGAACCTGCCGTCGATCGCGCACGTCCAGCTCGCCGACAACCCGGGCCGCCACGAGCCCGGCACCGGCGAGATCCGCTACGACTACCTGTTCGCGCTGCTCGACGAACTCGGCTACGACGGCTACGTCGGCTGCGAGTACAAGCCGCTCAAGGGCACGCGCGAAGGCCTCGGCTGGCTGCGCGAGGCCAAGCAGCGCAGCGCCGAATACGCCTGAGCCCCACCCACCCCTCATTCAGGAGACATCCACACATGGCAACGATCGGTTTCATCGGCCTCGGCATCATGGGCTCGCACATGGCCCGCAACCTGCTGAAGGCCGGCCACTCGCTGGTGGTCAACGGCGCCTTCCCGATCCCCGACGACCTGCGCGAGCGCACCCGCGTGGTGGCCAATTCGAGCGCGGTGGCCGACAGCGCCGAGATCATCATCTCGATGGTTCCGGACACGCCCGACGTGCGCAACGTGCTGTTCGCCGAGGACGGCGTGGCCAAGGGGCTGACGGCCGGCAAACTGGTGATCGACATGAGCTCGATCTCGCCGCTCGACACGCAGGAATTCGCCCGGCAGATCAACGCGCTCGGCTGCGACTACCTCGATGCGCCCGTCTCGGGCGGCGAGGTGGGCGCGCGCGACGCGACGCTGACCATCATGGTCGGCGGCCCGGAGCAAGCCTTCGAGCGCGCCCGGCCGCTGTTCGAGGCGATGGGCAGGAATGTCTCGCTGGTCGGCGACAACGGCGCGGGCCAGACCACCAAGGTCGCCAACCAGATCATCGTCGCGCTGAACCTGGAGGCGGTGGCCGAGGCGCTGCTGTTCGCGGCGCGCTCGGGCGCCGATCCGGAACGCGTGCGCCGCGCCCTGATGGGCGGCTTCGCGGCCTCGCGGATCCTGGAGCTGCACGGCGAACGGATGACCAAGCGCACCTTCGACCCCGGCTTTCGCATCGAACTGCACCAGAAGGACCTGAACCTCGCGCTCGACGGCGCGCGCCGCCTCGGCCTGGCGCTGCCGCACACGGCCAGCGCCCAGCAGTTGTTCAGCGTGTGCGCCGCGCATGGCGGCAAGGCCTGGGATCACTCGGCGATCGTGCGCGCGCTCGAGATCATGTCGAACCTCGAGATCGCCGAGGCGAAATAAGCCGAGGAGGAATAAGCCGAGGAGAAGCGCCGGGGGCAATCCCGAGGCAGGCGCGAGACACGGGCGGCCACGCCGCCCGAACCGTGGGGCGCCCGCCGGATAGCGATCCGGCGGGCGGTTTGAAGGCCGCTCTGGGCTGAGAGCGGCTGGTGGGGTCCGCAGCGGCACCCGGCGACGCCGGGGAAGCCTTGGTCGGTCAGACGTCGTCGTCGGGTGTCCGCCTGTCGGATCCGCATCCTCAAGCAGTCCGTAGCAAGCGGGCGGCACGCGCCGCCCCTGCCTGATCTCCCTGCGCATCATGAAAAAACGGGCCGAGCGGCCCGTTTGCTTTTCGCGACGAAGCCGCGCCCCGTCTCAATACGTATCGAAGACCGCCTGCAGGCGCGCCGCGTCGTCGATGCCGGCCGCCAGCGCCAGCATCAGCAGCACGCGCGCCTTGAACGGGTTCAGCGAACCGGCGCTGACGAAGCCGAGCGCCTCGTCGTTGGCCGCGCCGTTGCGCATCACGTGGCCCGAGCCGGCGCGCGAGGCGCGCACCACCGCCACACCACGATGTGCCGCCTCCAGCAGCGCGGCCTGCAGCGTGGCATGGATCGAACCGTTGCCGGTGCCCGCCACCACGATGCCCTTCACGCCGGCGGCCACCAGCGCGTCGACGCCGATGCGCGAAGCCCCCGCGTAGCTGCTGACGATCTCCACCGCCGGCCAGGCGCCGATGCTGAAGCGCGGCGCGCTGGCCGCATCGCGCACGATGCCGCGCGCGAACTCCACGCGGCCGTCCTGCACCCAGCCGAGCACCCCGGTCTCGGGCGACTGGAACGCGTCGACGGCATAGGTGCTGGTCTTCACCACGTCGCGCGCGGCGTGGATCTTGTTGTTGAACGCGACCAGCACGCCGCGGCCGCGCGCAGCCGCGCTGGCCGCGACCGTCACCGCGTTCAGCAGGTTCAGCGGGCCGTCCGGCGAGAGCGCGGTGGCCGGGCGCATCGCCGCCGTGATCACCACCGGCTTGGGGGTCGCCACGCACAGATGCAGCAGCGCGGCGGTTTCCTCCAGCGTGTCGGTGCCGTGCGTGATCACGATGCCGTCGATGCGCGGATCGGCGGCCAGCGCCTCGATACGCTGCACCAGGGTGGCCCACAGCGCCGGCTCGAGATCCTTGCTGTCGATGCTGGCCACCTGCTCGCCCTCGATCTGCGCGACGCGCGCCAGTGCCGGCACGGCGTCGAGCAGCGAGGCGAGGCCCAGGGCGCCCGCCTGGTAGCCGGCGGTGTTGGTGGCATCGGGCGCGGCGCCGGCGATGGTACCGCCGGTGGCCAGGACCGCGATGCGCGGCAGCGTGGCCGGGGAGGTGGGGAGCGAAGTCGTATGTGTCATGGCCGCGATTGTAATCGCACTGAATCGCCGCCGGCCACGCTCGGGCGCGCCGACTTCGGCAGGCGGCCCGCGTCAACGCCCCGGCCGCCCCGCGCGTTAGTGCGGAGGTAGTTCTGGTGTTTTCGAGACGATTTGCCATAATGGCCCGGCGATCGTCGCAGCCGCGCGTCGCAAGGTGTCAACGACAGGGCCAATTACCCAACGGGAGTGTCCAATGAAAATCCGATCGCTGATGGCCGTGCTGCTGCTCGGCGGCATGCTGGCTTCACCCGCCTTCGCCGCGAACAGCCAGCAGGACAAGATGAAGGCCTGCAACACGCAGGCAGCCGGCAAGTCCGGCGACGAGCGCAAGGCCTTCATGAAGGACTGCCTGTCCGCCAAGCCGGCCGGCAAGATGTCGCAACAGGACAAGATGAAAGCCTGCAACACGCAGGCGACGGGCAAGAAAGGCGACGATCGCAAGGCCTTCATGAAGAGCTGCCTGTCGAACCAGCCGGCGGCCTGAGGCTCCACCGCCCGCACCACGATGCCGCGCCCTGCTGCTCGCAGGCGCGGCATTTTTCTTTGGGGCACGCCGTCGCGCGTCCGCCAAGCCGCCCTGCCCGGCCGGCACCGTCGCCGGCTCGATTTTCTCCTATGATGGATGAGCGCCACGCGGCCCCGCCGTGCCGGCTTCCCCCGGCCCCCGCGTCGCCCATCCCGCCACGCCCGCGCATCGAACGGGCAAGCCTGGAGACAAGCATGGCAAGCACGAGCAGACGTCGTCGCTGGATCCGTCGCTGGTTGATCGTGGTGGTGTTCTGGGCCGTGCCGGTCGCGATCGTCGCGGTGCGCGAGATCCAGGACGAATCGGCCTACAACCGCGCCGAACTCGAACGCGCGCTCGACACCTGGCAGCTCGGCGATGCGCAGCAGGCCGCCGGCCTCGCCACGCGTTGCCGCGGCACGCCCGATGACGCCCGCGCGGCCGGCTGCCCGGCCGAGGTGCTGGCCGCCAATGCCGCGCGCCGGCAGGACGCGCAGGCCGACTACGCGATGCGACGCCACACGCTGGCCATCTACCTGCTGCATGCGCTGATCGGCTACTGGGTGGCACCGGCCGCGCTGCTGTTCGCCTGCGGCGCGCTGGTCGGCCTGTTGCGGCGCGCGCTGGGCCGCGCCCCGGCGCCGCCCGTCGATCCCCCCGCTGCCGCGCACTAAGCACGCCCCATGTTGCGGCGCATTCAAACGCCGGCCGCCGAAATCCTCGCGCCGGCCCGCCGTGAAGGCCCGTGGCAGGCCCTTCCCGAGCTTCTTTACAAGCAATCGGAATTCACTGATTCAATTCGGAAAATGGCAATTTAAAGAATTTCAACGATTTGACGCTTTTTTACTTAAATGCCGAAAAAAGTCGCAGATCGCTGTGATATAACTCCCGACGCATTGCCCAGTTTTGGCGGGACGACCCTCAAGACCACACCTGATGGAGAAGGAGAAAAACGATGCAAAAACGCAATCTCGTGTTGAAAGCCGCCGCCGCGCTGATCGTCGGCAGCCTCGCGCTCACCGGCTGCACCACCACGCCGGACAAGCCCGACAGCGCGTCGACCAACGCATCGAAGCGCCAGGCGATCGACGCCAGCGTGAACGCCACGCTCTCGCGCCTCTATTCGACCGTGCCGGGCTCGCGTGAGCTGGCCGCCAAGTCGCGCGGCATCCTGGTGTTCCCGAGCGTGCTGCAGGCCGGCTTCATCGTCGGCGCGCAGACCGGCAACGGCGCGCTGCGCGTGGGCGGCAGCACGGTCGGCTACTTCAACACCTCCTCGCTGTCGGTCGGCCTGCAGGCCGGCGCGCAATCGAAGGCCGTGGTGTTCCTGTTCATGACGCAGGACGCGCTCGACAAGTTCCGCGCCACCAACGGCTGGTCGGCCGGCGCCGACGCCTCGGTCGCGCTGGTGAAGATGGGCGCGAACGGCGCGATCGATTCGAACACGGCCACCGCGCCGGTCGAGGTGATCGTGCTGACCAACGCCGGCCTGATGGGCGACGTGTCGATCAACGGCACCAAGGTCACCAAGCTGGACCTGTAAGACAGGCAGCAAGGCCGCGCGGCCTCTGCCAGGGCCGCGCAACCGCGGACATGAAAAAGGCGCCTCGCGAGAGGCGCCTTTTTTGCCATGCGGCGGCCGGATCGAATCCTCAGGTGGCCGAATCGATGACCTTGAAGCGCGAGCGCTTCTGCGCGCGGATCAGCGCCTGGTAGACGTCGACATACTGCTGGGCCATGCGCCGCGAGGTGAAGCGCTCCTCGAAGCGCTGCCGCACGCGCGTGCGCGAGAGCGCCGAGAGGCGGTTCACGGCCGCCACCGCGCCGATCTCGTCCTCCACGATGAAGCCCGTCAGCCCCTCCTCGATCACCTCGGGCACCGCGCCGCGATTGAAGCCGATCACCGGCGTGCCGCAGGCCATCGCCTCGATCATCACCAGGCCGAAGGGCTCGGGCCAGTCGATCGGGAACAGCAGCGCATGCGCGCCGGACAGGAATTCGGCCTTCTGCTCGTCGGCGATCTCGCCGATGAATTCCACATGCGGCAGCGCGAACAGCGGCTTGATGCGGCGCTCGAAATACTCCTCGTCGGCCGCGTCGATCTTGGCGGCGATGCGGATCGGCAGGCCGCAGCGCTCGGCGATCCGGATCGCGCGATCGACACGCTTTTCCGGCGAGATCCGGCCCAGGAAGGCGAGGTAGCGCTGCTCCACCGGCTGCGGCGTGTAGAGCGTGTCGGGCAGGCCGTGCAGCACCGTGGTCAGCCAGTTGGCGCGCGGCAGCGGTTGGCGCTGCGAATTCGAGATCGAGACCACCGGCGCGGTATTGAACAGGTCGAACACCGGCTGCTGCTCGAGCAGGTCCAGGCGCCCGTGCAGCGTGGTGAGGAACGGCGTGGGCTGGCGCTGGAATACCGAGAACGAGTAGTAGTCCATGTGGAAATGCAGCACGTCGAACTCGGCGGCGCGGCGCGCCACGCGCTCCATCAGCAGCATGTGCGGCGCCACGCGATCGCGGATCGACACGTCCAGGCGCATCGCGCGCGGCCACACCGCGTCGAGCTTGGCCTTGGTGTGCGAGTCCCCGCTCGCGAACAGCGTCACGTCGTGCCCCAGGTCGACCAGCGCCTCGGTGATGTAGGACACGACACGCTCGGTGCCGCCGTAGAGCTTCGGCGGCACCGATTCCGTCAGAGGCGCGATCTGAGCAATCTTCATCGTTATGTTCTCCAGGAACGCCCATGGGCCGCGGCACAAAGCCGCGCTACCGCTAATCCGACATTATTCGCGATCCGCCCCGGGGGTGGCAGGGAGATTGCATTTTCTGGACCTTGTTACAGCACGGATACATTCGGTTTCGGCAAGACTTACCGCATCGCAACATGGCTTGCCTCCCCGCCTCGCCCAGGCCGTTTCCGCTCAGCGCGCGGGCCATTTCCAGGCCGGCCGGTCGAGCTGCTCGTCGTCGACGCGCGTCTCGCCGAGCCGCTTGTCGAGCACCAGCGACAGGCTGCCGGCCTCGCGCTCCAGGGTGGAAACCAGGCGCGCCGCATGCGAGACCACGATCACCTGCGAGCGCGCCGCCGCGCGGGCAATCAGGCGCCCCAGCGCCGGCAGCAGGTCCGGATGCAGGCTGGTTTCCGGTTCGTTGAGCACCAGCAGGGCCGGCGGGCGCGGTGTCAGCAGCGCGGCGGCCAGCAGCAGGTAGCGCAGCGTGCCGTCCGAGAGCTCCGCCACGCCGAGCGCGCGCAGCAGCCCCGGCTGCTGCATCGTCACCTCGAAGCGGCCGCGCCCGCCGGTCTCGACGGCCAGGCGCGCGCCCGGGAAGGCGTCGTCGATGGTCGAGTCGAGCGCCTCGGCGTCGCCGATCTCGCGGATCGTCTGCAGCGCGGCGGCCAGGTCGGCGCCGTCGTCGGCCAGCACCGGCGTGTGCGTGCCGACCTGCGCCTGGCGAGCCGGCGCGCCGGCATCGGTGCGGAAATGGTCGTAGAAGCGCCAGGAGCGGATCCGCTCGCGCATCGCGATCATCTCGGGCGCGCCGGAAGGATCGACGAATTCGGTCAGCATGCTGTCGAACGAGGCGACCGGCTGCGGCACGCTGCGCCAGTCGCCGGCCGCGTCGCGGGTGCGGATCTGCGCGCCGTGCCGCTCGACCAGCAGCGTCGAGGGCCGCAGCATGGCGCCGCTCCACAGGCATTCGCGCTTGATCACCGGATCGAGGCCGAAGGCCGAATGGGAAACGATCGGCAGGCCCAGGTCGATGGCGTAGCCGAAATCCTCGCAGGCGAAGCCGAGCTTGAGCGAGACGGGATCCTTGCGCGCCAGCGGCTGGACCGGCACCTCGCCCGCCAGCATCGCGCGCGAGAAGCGCTCGGGGCCCGCCCACAAGGTCGAGGCCAGGCCGCCCTCGCGCGCCAGCGAGGGAATCGCGCGCCCCTGGGCGGTATCGGCCAGCAGACGCAGCGCGCGGTAGACGCTGGACTTGCCGCTGCCGTTCGGTCCCGTCACCACGTTGAGCCCGGCCAGCGGCACGATGAAGTCGCGCAGCGAGCGGTAGTTGGCGACCGCCAGCGCGGTCAGCGGCGGCATCGAGGGGCCGGCGCCCGGCTTCGGATCGGTCATGCGGGGCTCGCTCGGCGAAGGAGGAAGGACCCGGCGGCGGCGCTCAGCGCACCGCCTCCGGCGCGGGCGCCTCGGCGGCGGTCGGATCGGCCGCCGTGTTGGCGGCCGTGCTGGCCGCCGGCTCGTGCGGCATCCACGAAGGCAGCACCGGCTCGCGCCCCTGGTCCGGCGTGGCCAGCTCCATCCGGCCGCGCGGCAGGCTGTCCGGGTAATTGGCCTGCAGGAAGGCGATCAAGCCCTCGCGCACGCGGCAGCGCAGGTCCCAGGCCAGCGAGGAATCGGGCGCGCTGACCAGCGCGCGCAACTGGATCGAGCGCTCGGTGGCGTCGGTCACCTGCAGCACCTGCACCCGGCCGTCCCATTCGGGCGCGGCGCTGACGATGCGCGACAGCTCGTTGCGCAGCGGCTCCAGCGGCGTGCGGTAGTCGACGAACAGGAACACCGTGCCGATGATCTCGGCGCTGTTGCGGGTCCAGTTCTGGAACGGATTCTCGATGAACCATTGCAGCGGCACCACCAGCCGGCGCTGGTCCCACAGCCGCACGGAAACATAGGTGCCAGTGATTTCCTCGATCCGGCCCCACTCGCCCTGGATCACCACCACGTCGTCGAGCCGGATCGGCTGCGAGATGCCGATCTGCAGGCCGGCGATCAGGTTGCCGAGCACCGGCCGCGCGGCGATACCGGCCACCAGCCCGGCCACGCCGGCCGAGGCCAGCAGGCTCGCGCCGATCTGCCGGACATTGGGGAAGGCCATCAGCGCGGCGCCGGTGCCGATGATCACCACCACCACCATCGCCGAGCGCGCCAGCACGCGCGCCTGGGTGTGGATGCGGCGCGCCTCCAGGTTGTTGGGCCGGTCGACCGGGTTGGCCTGCACGATCGCCTCGCCGACCGCCGCCGCCAGGCGCATCAGCAACCAGGTCAGCGCGATGATCAGGCCGACCGCCGCGAGCGTGCGCAAGCCGCCGGCGTGGCTCAGTTCGTCGGCCACCTGCAGGGACAGGAATTCGAGCGCCAGGAAGGCCAGCACCGCGAGCGCGGGCCGGTCGATATAGCGCACGATCACGCTCATGAAGGGATAGGGGCGCGCCAGCGGGATCAGGATCCGCGCGCCGAGCCAGTGGATGCCGGTCACGACGGCCAGCAGGAGCGCGGCAACGAACAGCGTGCCGGGCCAGGAGTGGAGCGGCGCATCGGCGATGGCCGCGAGTTGATCGATGGTCATCGTCATCGCGCGGGAGTCGTCGTCTGGGGCGGGGGCGGCGGGATCCGCGGATCCCGCTTCCGCCGGGGTTGCTTGGAACAGGACAGGGGGCCGGGAGCCGCCCTCGCCTTCAGTTCAGCTCGGGCGCGGCGGCCTCGAGCCTCAATTGCCGTTGCGGCAGGGAAACGCCTTGCCGAGCCCGAGCGAGACGGCCGTGCTGGCGTTGTAGTCGACGATCTTCGGGTTCTCGGCGACGTACTTGCGCACCGCGTCCGTCATCTGCTGCGCCTTGATGTCGGGCGGCAGGCAGAAGTACTGGCCGACGCGCGGCCCGGTGGTGCCGCCGATCGCGTCGATCGTGTTGTACACGCCGTCGGCGGCGCCCTCGATATACGCGCCGCACGAGGCGCGCGACTTCACGTCGGTCTTCGCACAGAGCTTGTCGAGATCACCGGCCGTGAAAGCGTGCGCCGACAGCGGCGCGACGAACGCGGCGGCAAAACACAGAGCCCGCAACATTGGATCTTCCTTATGTCAGGTCGGCGGCCTCAGGCCGGTACGACGAAAGCGGCGCGGCGAAGGCCGCGCCCAAAACCGCTATTTTGCACTGTTTTGGCCACCCGCCCCACTGGCGGGGCGGCCGTCGCCGATCCGCACGGTGCGCGTGGACAGGATCTTGACCGCGTCGGGCGCCTGGTAATGCTTGGCGAACTCCAGCGCGGTGACGCCGACCTGGTTCTTGATGGCCGGATCGGCGCCCTGGTCGAGCAGCAGGGTGACGGTGGTGTCGTGGTTGCCGCGCGCGGCCATCATCAGCGGCGTGGTGCCGTTGGGCGAGCCCGCGTCGATGTAGGCGGACTTGTCGAGCAGGTAGCTGACCACGTCGTCGTGGCCGTTGGTGGCCGCGTAGTGCAGCGCCGTCCAGCCCTTCTTGCTGACCTCGGCGCCCTTGTCGACCAGGAACTTCACCAGCGGCAGGTCGCCGTTGAGCGAGGCCATCATCAGCGCGTTCTCGCCGGCCGGATCGGTCTTCTCCAGGTCGACGTTGGGTGCCGAGGCCAGCGCCTCGGCCACCTTGTCCGACTTCTCGCGCGCGGCGATCACGATCAGCGGATTGCCGCGCTCGTCGGTCAGGTTCGGGTCGAGCCCGTTCTTGAGCTGCTTGCCGATGTCGGCGATGTCGTCGAACTTGACGGCCTTGACGATCGCGTCGCGCGATTCGGCATGCGCGAGCGTGGCGGCGAAGCCGGTGCCGCAGGCGGCGGCGAGGACGAGCGCGCGCAGCGCGGCGCCCGGGCGGATCATGGACAGACCGTTGATCGGTTTCATATTGTTAGGCTCCTACCCTGGGTTGCTCCGGCCGACGATCGCATCAGGCGGCGATCTTGAACAGCCGGAAAAAGTTCTGCGTGGTCGCGGCGGCCAGCGCCTCATCGCTGATGCCGCGCTGTGCCGCGATAAAGCGTCCGACATAACTGACGTACGCAGGTTCATTCGGCTTGCCGCGATACGGCACCGGCGCCAGGTACGGCGAGTCCGTCTCGATCAGCAGGCGCTCGATAGGCACGCGCCGCGCCACGTCCTGCACTTCCTCGGCCTTCTTGAAGGTGACGATCCCCGACAGCGAGATATGGAAGTCCTGCGCCAGCGCCGCCTCGGCCACGTGCCAGGGCTCGGTGAAGCAGTGCATCACGCCGCCCGGCACCGAGGCGCGCTCCTCGGCCATGATCCGCAGCGTGTCCTCCGAGGAGGCGCGCGTGTGGATGATCAGCGGCTTGGCGGTGGCGTGCGCGGCGCGGATATGCGTGCGAAAGCGCTCGCGCTGCCATTCCATGTCGGCGATCGTGCGCTCGCCGAGCCGGTAGTAGTCGAGGCCGGTCTCGCCGATCGCGACCACCTTCGGGTGCGCCGCCAGTTCGACGAGTTCGGCGAGCGTCGGTTCCCGCACCTCCTCGTGATCGGGATGCACGCCCACCGAGGCGTAGATGTGCTCGTGCCGCTCGGCGATCGCGAGCACCTGCGGCAGGGTCTCCAGGTCGACCGAGACGCACAGCGCATGCGTGACCTGGTGCTCGCGCATCTTGTCGAGCACCTCGGGCAGGCGCTCGGCGAGCCCTTCGAAATTGATGTGGCAATGCGAATCGACGAACATCGGTGCTTCCTGTCTGGGCTCAGGCCTGGGCGGCCGGGCTCATGCGTAGAGCTCGCGATAGCCGAGGAACAGCTCCTCGAACACGAGCCGCGCATTGAGCGGGTGGTTCTCGACCGCGCGCTGGCGCGTCACGGTCTTCATGAAACGCGCGAAGGCGTTGGCGTCGAGCGCGGCCGCGCAGCGCTCGAGCGCCGCGCGCTGCGCGGGGAAATAACGCGGCTGGCCGGCCGCGCGCTGCGCCAGCAGGTCGTAGAGCCAGCGCTGCAACCAGCCCAGCACCACCGGCACCGGCAGCTTCTGCAACGACTCGCCGCAGGCGAACGGATCGCAGCCCGCGCCGGCCGCCAACTGCGCCAAGGTCCAGTCGCGCAGCGGCCGGTTCTCGTCGGCGGCCAGCGCCAGCGCGGCCAGCGGCGCGCCGCCCGCCTCGGCCAGCAGCGCCGCCGCGTCGGATACCTGTTGCGTCGCCAGCCAGGCTTGCGCGTGCGCCGCCGAGGGCAGCGTCATCGGCCATTGCCGGCAGCGGCTGATGATGGTCGGCAGCAGGCGGTCGAGCCGCGCCGACACCAGCAGGAACAGCACGCCCGAGGGCGGCTCCTCGAGCGTCTTGAGCAGCGCGTTGGCGGCCGCCACGTTGAGCGCCTCGGCCGGGTACAGCACCACCACGCGCGCGCCGCCGCGATGCGAGCCGACGCCGACGAAGTCGAGCAGGCCGCGCACCTGCTCGATCTTGATTTCCTTGCTCGGCGTGCGGGTCTTCTTGCCGCCCTCGTCCGCGTCAGCCTTGGGCTCGTCGGCGGCCGCGCCGGGCGCCTCGCCGGCCAGCGCCTCGGGCAGCACGATCCGGTAGTCGGGATGGTTGCCTTGCTCGAACCAGGTGCAGGCCGCGCACTTGCCGCAAGGCTCGCCCTTGGGCAGCGGCGCTTCGCACAGGAAGCCCTGCGCCAGGTGCTGGGCGAAGCGCAGCTTGCCGATGCCGGCCTGGCCGTGCAGCAGCAGCGCATGCGGCCAGGCCGCGCGCAGCGCCTGCAGGCGGTCCCAGTCCTCGGTTTGCCATGGATAGATCATCGGGTCGGCCCTTTGCGGGTGGATCAGAGCGAAGCCAGCACGCCTTCGAGCTGGCGCTGGATCTGGGCGATCGACTGGCTGGCGTCGACGATCAGGAAACGATACGGCGCCTCTTCGGCGCGGCGCAGGTACTCGGCGCGCGTGCGCAGGAAGAAGGCATCGCTTTCCGCCTCGAACTTGTCGGGCGCGCGCGCCGCGCCGCGCCGCTCGCTGGCCACCTCGGGCGGCACGTCGAACAGGATCGTCAGGTCGGGCTGGAAGCCGCCCTGCACCCAGCGCTCCAGCGTTTCCAGCTTGTCGCGCGGCAGGCCGCGGCCGCCGCCCTGGTAGGCGAAGGTCGCGTCGGTGAAGCGGTCCGAGACCACCCAGTCGCCGCGCGCGAGCGCCGGCTCGATCACGCGCGCCAGGTGCTCGCGACGGCTCGCGAACATCAGCAGGGCCTCGGTTTCCAGGTCCATCGCCTGCTCCAGCAGCACCGCGCGCAGCGACTCGCCCAGCGTGGTGCCGCCCGGCTCGCGGGTCTGCACCACCTGGCGGCCGCTGGCGGCGACCTGCGCGCGCAACTGCTCGCAGAACCAGGCGAGGTGCGTGGTCTTGCCCGCACCGTCGATCCCTTCGAACGTGATGAATTTACCGCGCGCCATCATTGACCTCGTAGGTATTTGTCCACGGCCTTGTTGTGATCGCCGAGCGTATCCGAGAAGACGCTCGTGCCGTCGCCCTTGGCGACGAAATAGAGCGCCGGGGTGGCGGCCGGGTTCACGGCGGCCTGCAGCGACGCCGCGCCCGGCAGGGCGATCGGCGTCGGCGGCAGGCCGCGGCGCGTGTAGGTATTGTAAGGAGTGTCCATCTGCAGGTCCCGCTTGCGCAGGTGCCCGTCGTAAGCGTCGCCGAGGCCGTAGATCACGGTCGGATCGGTCTGCAGCGGCATGCCGATCCGCAACCGGTTCGCGAACACCGCCGCCACGTAGGCGCGGTCGGCCGCGTGGCCGGTTTCCTTCTCGACGATCGAGGCAATCGTCAGCATTTCGTAAACCGAGCGATACGGCAGCCCGGGAGCGCGCATGCGCCATGCTTCGTCCAGCCGCGTCTGCATCAACTGGTAGGCGCGCCGGTAGAGGTTGATATCGCTGGTGCCCTTGTCGAACAGGTAGGTATCGGGGAAGAACAGGCCCTCGCCGCTGCCCCGCTCGATCTGAGCGGGTGTCGCGCCGATCGCGCGCAGCAGCTCAGCATCGCTCATGCCCGCCGTGCCGTGCACGAGGGCCGGATTGCCGTCGAGCTCGGCGCGCATACGCTTGAAGGTCCAGCCCTCGATGATGGTCGCGACGTATTCGTTGACGTCGCCGCGCGCCAGCTTCTGCAGCACCTCGTACGACGTCAGTCCGGTCTTGAACTCGTAATTGCCCGACTTGAGCCGGCTGTCCAGCCCGAGCACGCGCGTCATCAGCACGAACAACTGCGGCTGCAGGGGCACGCCGCCGCGCACGAGCTGCTGCGCGACGCCCTTGACGCTGCTGTGCGGCTTGATCGTGACATCGACGGTCGGTGACGGTAAGGCAAGCGGCTGGTTCGCCCAGTAATAGCCGCCGCCCGCCAGCGCAGCGGCCAGGACGACGGCCGCCGCCGCGAGCGCGGCGCATTTCGAGAGTAGGGACATGCGGAACGGGACTCGGTGAAGGTCCATATAATACTTGCTTGTCTTCGCCAAAGTCAGGATTGACTGTTCCCCGTTTCCATGAGCACACCGATCGTCAACGGGGCGCCGACCGCGGCTGCCCCCGCCCTGCCCGTCCTGCCGCGTCCGGCGGCCGCCGAATTCGAGGCGGCGCTCACGCGCGGCGTCTACGCGCCGCTGCCGCAGTTCGGCATCATCGATGTCGCCGGCGACGATGCCGCGACCTTCCTCCATAGCCAGCTGACCAACGACATCGAGCATCTCGACGCGGCCGGCGTGAAGCTGGCCGGCTACTGCACCGCCAAGGGCCGCCTGCTGGCCTCGTTCCTGGCCTGGCGCAGCGAGTCCGGCGTGCGCCTGCTGGTCTCGAAGGACATCCAGCCCGCCGTGCAGAAGCGCCTGTCGATGTTCGTGCTGCGCGCCAAGGCCAAGCTGAGCGACGCGGCCGGGCTGGTCGCCGTCGGCATCGCCGGCGAGGCTCGCGAGGCCTTGTCGGGCCTGTTCGAGGCGCTGCCCGACGGCGTCCATACCAAGCTCGACGGCCCGGCCGGCACGCTGATCCGGCTGCCCGACGCCGACGGCCGCGCGCGCCACCTGTGGATCGCCAGCCGCGAGCAGTTCGAGGCCGGCGCCGCGGTGCTCGACGGCAAGCTCGCGCGCGTCTCGCCGGCCGTGTGGGACTGGCTCGAGATCCGCGCCGCCGAGCCGCGCATCACCCAGCCGGTGGTCGAGCAGTTCGTGCCGCAGATGCTCAACTACGACGTGATCGGCGCCGTCAATTTCCGCAAGGGCTGCTACCCGGGCCAGGAAATCGTCGCGCGCAGCCAGTATCGCGGCACCATCAAGCGCCGTGCCGCGCTGGTGCACGTCGAGGGCGAGACCGACACGGTGCGTGCCGGCGTCGAGCTGTTCCACAGCGAGGATCCGGGCCAGCCCTGCGGGATGATCGTCAACGCGGCGGCCGCGCCGGCAGGCGGCGTCGACGCGCTGGCCGAGATCAAGCTGGCCGCGCAGGAATCCGGCACGGTCCACCTCGGGGCCGCCGACGGCCCGGCGCTCGCCTTCCTGCCGCTGCCCTACGGCATCCCCACCGAAGTCTGAGCGCGCGTGCTATCGTGGCGCGCGGACCAACGCGAGCCACGGCGCGTGCCCGGTCCGCGCACCCCGATCCCAGTGAGGGAATCACCCGATGTGCCTGATCGTATTCGATTGGCAGCCCGAGGCCGAGGACGGCCCGGTGCTGACGCTCACCGCGAACCGTGACGAATTCTTCCGCCGCACGAGCGCGCCGCTGGCCTGGTGGGAGGATGTGCCCGGCGTGCTGGCCGGGCGCGACCTGGAAGGCGGCGGCACCTGGCTCGGCGTGTCGCGCGACGGCCGCTTCGCCGCGCTGACCAACTACCGCGCCCCCTTCGACATCCGCGCCGGCGCCCCGACGCGCGGCAAGCTGGTATCGGACTTCCTCGGCGGGCGCAACCTCGCGCCGCTCGACTACCTCGAGCAGATCGCCGGCACCGCCGCGCTCTACAACGGCTTCAACCTGCTGGTCGGCGACTGCCGGCGCCGCGAGCTGGCCTGGTACTGCAACCGGCCGGCCGAGCCCGATACCGCGCTCGACGCGCCGCTGCGGCTGGCCGCCGGCGTGCACGGGCTGTCCAACGCGCGGCTCGACACGCCCTGGCCCAAGCTGGTCCACAAGCGCAGCGAGCTCGGCACCCTGCTGACCTACGAGGCCGCGCCCTCGCTCGACGCGCTGATCGAGATCATGCGCGACACGCGCACCGCCGCCGACGAGGCGCTGCCGCATACCGGCATTCCGCTGGAGCGCGAGCGCGCGCTGTCGGCCGCCTTCATCGAGACGCCCGAATACGGCACGCGCGGCACCACGGCGCTGCGCGTGACGGTCAAGGAGCGTTCGCGGCTGACGGTCGAGATCAAGGAGCGCTGCGACGACGACGGCTCGCACCGGATCGTGCGGCCCGGCGCCTTCGAGCGCGCGATGAGCTTCGACGTGGAGCTGGGCGGCACGCGTTGAGGCCGGCAGGCGCCGTTTCGACGCGCAGCCTCTCGCAAGGATTCGCATAGATCGACGCGCCTACCCGCTAGGGCGCGCGTGCCATCTCGATGTGGATCACGCCGGCCGTGTCGAAAGGCTCGCCGACGATGTCGAAACCGCGCTGCCGATAGAACGGCACCGCCGCCGGCTGCGCGTAGAGCGTCACGCGTGCCTCGCCGCGCGCGCCGGCTTCCGCCACCAGCGCGCCCAGCACGCGCGTGCCGATGCCGCGGCCGCGCGCTTCCGGCAGCACCGACAGGCGGCCGATGGTGGCACCGGCCAGCAGGCGCGCGGTGCCGACCGCGTGGCGCCCGCCTGGCTCGTCACCGGCCTCACCTCGCACCAGGTAGGCCACCGCGTGATGCGCCAGCGGGTCCTCCTCGTCGAGCTCCAGCTCCGGCGCGATGCGCTGCTCGCGCACGAACACCGCGTCGCGGATGCGCGCCGCATCGGCGCCGAGCCGCGTCCAGTCGCCCGTTTCCACCTCGATCCGCTCCATCGCTGCGCCTCGTCGACCTGATCGGCGCGGCGGCGCTCAGTCCTGCTCGAACGCCCCGCGCAATGCCCGCACCGCGTCCGCATGCGCCTGCCGGACCGCCGGAACGTACCCGCCCATCTTGAAGAATTCGTGAATCATGCCCGCGTAGCGGACCAGCTCGACACGATTGCCGGCCGCGCGCAGCTTGTCCGCGTAGGCGATGCCCTCGTCCGAGAGCGGATCGTATTCGGCCACCGCGATCCAGGCCGGCGCGAGGCCCGCGAAGGATGGCGCGCCGCGCATGCCGTCGAGCGGCGCGAAACGCCAGTCCTCGCGATCGGCCGGGTTCGGCACGTACTGCGAGAAGAACCACTGGATGGTTTCGGCCGTCAGCAGGTAGCCGCGAGCGAGCCGCGCGTGCGAGGCCGTCTGCTGGTGCGCCGTGAGCCCGGGGTAGATCAGCAGTTGCAGTCGCGGCGCGATCCCTCGATCGCGCGCCAGCACCGCCACCGCGGCGGCCAGCGTGCCGCCCGCGCTGTCGCCGCCCACCGCCAGGCGCGCCGCGTCGACGCCGAATTCGCTGGCATGCGCGTGCAGCCAGGCATAGGCGTCCTCGGCATCGTCGTGCGCGCTCGGGAAGCGCGCCTCGGGCGCGAGCCGGTAGTCGATCGACAGCACCGCGCAATGCGCGTCGCGCGCGAACATCCGGCACAGCGCGTCATGCGTGTCGAGGCTGCCGACCGTGAAACCGCCGCCGTGGTAATAGACCAGCGCCGGCAGCGGCTCGCCCAGGCTCGGCATCTCGGGCAGGTAGAGCCGCGCGCCGATCGTGGCGCCGTCGCGGGTCGGCACGCGCAGATTCTCCACCGAGGCCATCGGCGCGGGCGCGAGATCGAGGATCGGCGCGCTGCGCTCGTAGGCGGCACGCGCGGCCTGCGGCGTCTGGGAGGCGTAGGCGGGACGTCGGGCGCGCTCGATCATGTCGAGCACCTGGGCGATTCCGGGATCGAGCGGCATCGGGGCGGCGGTGGATGGGCGGAGGGTGGACGATAGCGGCACATGATGCCACGCGCCGGCCAGGCAGCGGTCAGGCAGCGGCTTGCCTGCGCAGGATGGGGCGGCGCTGCCCGCGCGCCGCTCTTTCGCATTGCGCGCCGAGGCGCGGCTCAGCCCAGCGCGACCAGCTGCTTGCCGAAGTTGTGCCCCTTGAGCATGCCGAGGAAGGCTTCGGGCGCGCGCTCGATGCCCTGCGCGATGGTCTCGCGATAATGCAGCTCGTGGCGCGCCACCAGCTCGCCCAGTTCGGCCAGCGCGGCCGGCCAGACCTCGGGATGCTCGGTGACGATGAAACCCTCCACGCGCAGCCGCGCCCTGAGGATCGGCCCGGGCTGCCGGATCGGCGCGGCCTCGCCGTCGTAGCCGGCGATCATCCCGCACAAGGCGACGCGGCCGAATGCGTTCATCAGCGCCAGCGTCGCGTCGAAACCGGGGCCGCCGACGTTCTCGAAACAGAGATCGATGCCGTCGGGCGCGGCGGCCGCCAGATCCTCGGCCAGGCGCCCGGCCTTGTAGTCGACGCAGGCGTCGAAGCCGAGCGTGTCGCGCACGTAGTGGCACTTGTGCTCGCCGCCGGCGATGCCGATCACGCGGCAGCCGGCGCGCCGGGCGAGCTGCCCCACCACGCCGCCGACCGCGCCGCTGGCCGCGCTGACCAGCAAGGTCTGTCCCGCGCGCGGCTCGAGCAGGCGATTCACGCCGTACCAGGCCGTCACGCCCGGCATGCCCACCACGCCGAGATGAGCCGACAGCGGCACCTGCGACGCATCGACCTTGCGCAGCCCCTTGCCGTTCGAGACGCCATGCGTCTGCCAGCCGAACATGCCGACCACATGATCGCCGACCGCATAAGCGGCATGACGCGACTCGATCACCTCGCCAGCCGTCTCGCCGATCATTACCTCGCCGAGCGGCTGCGGCGCCGCGTAGGATTTCGCTTCGCTCATGCGGCCACGCATGTAGGGGTCCAGCGAGAGGAAGCGGCTACGCACGCGCAGTTCGCCCTCGCGCAGCGGCGCGAGCGGCGTTTCCACGAGCCGGAAATTGTCGAGGCTGGCCGCGCCCTCGGGGCGCGACACGAGCAGAACCTGCCGATTGATGTCGGTCATCGCTGTCTCCTGTCTCCATGTCATGACGCCCGCCTGGCCGAAGAGGAACTTCCCGGCCTCGTCCTGGCGCGAGCCCAACGCGATTCGGCCCCGCCGTCGCCGGTCGGGGCCGTTGCTGCCACGGGGGCCGTCAGGCGTCGCTCGGCCCCGGATTCGCGCCCGGATCGGTGCGCGAACGCTGCCGGGCGATATCGCGGCCCACCGCCAGCCGCTTCATGTACTTGAAGGTGCCGATCGCCTTGGCGACGAAATTGCCCTGGCTGTCGCGCACCTCGCCCTCGCAATAGGCCATGGTGGTCGAGCGGTGCATCACGCGGCCATAGGCGCGCAGCTCGCCGCGCCCCGGCTGCATGAAGTTGACCTTCATCTCCACCGTCACCACGCCCACGCCGTCGTCGGTCAGGCTGCGCGCGGCCATCGCCAGCGCCACGTCGGCCAGCGTCATGGTCACGCCGCCGTGGGCGATGCTCCAGGTGTTCATGTGCTGCTCGGCCAGCGGCAGCGCGATCTCGCTGGCGCCATCCTTGGCCGAGACGAGTTGCACGCCGAGCGCGTCGACGAAGGGGCTCTCGATGGTGGGCGGCGCCTTGCGCGGGCTGCTGTCCTGGCTCATCGCGCGCCTCGCGCCGTCTGGCCGATCAATCCGCGCGACTCGCGCGCCGCGGCGTGTGCCGATGCCTTCTGTGTCATGTTGCCTTCTTGCCTAGCGATCAAGGATTCAGTGAATGTCGATGCGGGTGCGCGCCGGCTCGGGCCGCGCGCCCCTGATCCAGAACCGAAGCCTACCAAACTTGCGGGCCGGACGATTCGGCGAATTCAGCGGCGTGTCGTCGAATACGGGGCCTGAAAGGCGATCGTCAAGCACCAAGCACAAAGGGCGGGCGACGCCGCAGCGCCGCCCGCCCTTTGCCTTCATGCCGATCGGCTCGCCGTCACGCGATCATGCGATCTCGAACAGCCCCGCCGCGCCCTGCCCGCCGCCGATGCACATGGTGACCACCACGTATTTCGCGCCGCGGCGCTTGCCCTCGATCAGGGCATGGCCGGCCAGGCGTGCGCCCGACACGCCATAGGGGTGACCCACCGCGATCGCGCCGCCGTTGACGTTGAGCCGGTCGGCCGGAATCCCGAGCGTGTCCTGGCAGTACAGCACCTGCACCGCGAAGGCCTCGTTGAGCTCCCACAGATCGATGTCGGACACCTTCAGGCCCGCCTGCTTGAGCAGCTTGGGCACCGCGAACACCGGGCCGATGCCCATCTCGTCGGGCTCGCAGCCGGCCACCGCGAAACCGCGGAAGATGCCCAGCGGCGCCAGCCCCTCGCGCTCGGCGAGCTTCGCGTTCATCACCACGCAGGCCGAGGCGCCGTCCGAGAACTGGCTGGCGTTGCCCGCCGTGATCACCCCGCCCGGCACCGCCGAGCGGATCTTCGAGACGCCTTCCAGCGTGGTGTCGGGGCGAATCCCCTCGTCGGACGAGAGCGTGACCTCGCGCGTGTGGAGGCGGCCCGTGGCCTTGTCGGCCACGCCGGCCAGCACGGTGATCGGCACGATCTCGGCGTCGAAGCGGCCGGCCTCGCGCGCGGCCGCCGCGCGCAGCTGCGATTGCACGCCGTATTCGTCCTGGCGCTCCTTGGCGATGCCATAGCGCTTGGAGACATTCTCGGCGGTCTGCAGCATGCTCCAGTAGATCTCGGGCTTGTGCTCGCGCAGCCAGCCTTCCTGCAGCATGTGGTGGTTCATTTCGTTCTGCACGCAGGAGATCGACTCCACGCCGCCCGCCACGAACACCTCGCCCTCGCCGGCGATCACGCGCTGCGCGGCCAGCGCGATGGTCTGCAGTCCGGAGGAACAGAAACGGTTGATGGTCATGCCCGGCACCGACACGGGCAGGCCCGCGCGCAGCACCACCTGGCGCGCGATGTTGGCGCCGGTGGCGCCTTCCGGATTCGCGCAGCCCATCAGCACATCCTCGACGCGCGCCGGATCGAGCTTGGCGCGCTCGACCGCGGCGGCCACCACATGGCCGCCCAGCGTCGCGCCGTGCGTCATGTTGAGCGCGCCGCGCCATGATTTCGCCAGCCCGGTGCGGGCGGTGGATACGATTACGGCTTCGTTCATGCCAGTCTCCTGGTTCGAATTGCTTGTAGACGGTTGTCGACGCAGGCGGCTCGCTCAGGCGAGCACCGCCTGCGCCTGGACGCGGGCCACGCCCGCGGCCTGAAGTTCTTGCCATGCCCGCGCCAGCGAGCCGTTCAGGTCGATCGCGCGGCAGGCATCCTCGATCACGGCGGCCTCGAAACCGGCCGCGCGCGCATCGAGCGCGGACCAGGCCACGCAGTAGTCGGTGGCCAGCCCGCAGCACCAGACGCGTTTCGCGCCGAGCGCGGCGAGATAACCCGCCAGCCCGGTCGGCGTGCTGCGATCGGCCTCGACGAAGGCCGAATAGCTGTCGACCGAGGCGTCGAGGCCCTTGCGGATCACCAGCCGCGCCTGCGGGATGTCGAGCTCGCGATGCAGCGCCGCGCCCTCGCTGTCCTGCACGCAATGCACGGGCCACAGCACCTGTTCGCCGTAAGGCAGGGTGATGGTCGAGAACGGCTCGCGGCCCGGGTGGTTGGCGGCGAACGACACGTGCGCGCGCGGATGCCAGTCCTGCGTGATCACCACCTGCTCGAAGCGCCGCGCGAGCCGGTTGATCACCGGCACCACCGCGTCGCCGTCGGCCACCGCGAGCGCGCCGCCCGGCATGAAATCGTTCTGCACGTCGATCACGAGCAACACATCGTCGCTACGCATGCTGGTATCCTCCGCGCGCCTCAGCCGTTGAAACCCTTGCCGGCCGCCGCGAGCTTCGCGATCGACGGTGCCGGCTGCCAGGCATCGCCGTTCGCGCCCGCCGCGTAGCGGCGCATCGCGCGCTCGACGTTGTAGAGACCGACCGTGTCCGCGTACAGCATCGGGCCGCCGCGCCAGAGCGGGAAGCCATAGCCGGTCAGGTAGACCATGTCGATGTCGGAAGCCTTGGAGGCAATGCCTTCCTCGAGGATCTTCGCGCCTTCGTTGACCAGCGCGTAGACCAGCCGCTCGACGATCTCCTCGTCGGCGATCTTGCGGCGCTCGACACCGGCTTCCTTCGAATAGGCCAGCACCATCTCGTCGACCAACTTCGAGGGCTTGGCGCGCCGCTCGCCGGCCTGGTAGTCGTACCAGCCGCCGCCGGTCTTCTGGCCGAAACGGCCCAGTTCGCAGAGGCGATCGGCGATCTTCGAGTAATGCAGGTCGGGCTGCTCGATGTAGCGGCGCTTGCGGATCGCCCAGCCGATGTCGTTGCCGGCCAGGTCGCTCATGCGGAACGGCCCCATCGCGAAACCGAAGGCCTCGATCGCGCGATCGACCTGGGCGGGCAGCGCGCCCTCCTCCAGCATGAACAGCGCCTGGCGGATGTACTGCTCGACCATGCGATTGCCGATGAAGCCGTCGCACACGCCCGATACCACCGCCGTCTTGCGGATCTTCTTGGCGAGCTGCATCACGGTGGCCAGCACGTCCTTGGCGGTATGCTCGCCGCGCACCACCTCGAGCAGCTTCATCACGTTGGCCGGGCTGAAGAAGTGCATGCCGACCACGTCCTGCGGCCGCCCGGTGAAGGCGGCGATCTTGTTCACGTCGAGCGTGGAGGTGTTCGAGGCGAGGATCGCGCCGGCCTTGGCCACCTCGTCGAGCTTGCGGAACACCTGCTCCTTCACGCCCAGTTCCTCGAACACGGCCTCGATGATCAGGTCCGCGTCTTTCAGGTCCTCATAGGACAGCGTCGGCGAGATCAGCGCCATGCGCGCCTCGAGCTTCTCCTCGCTGAGCTTGCCTTTCTTGACCTGCGCCTCGTAGTTCTTGCGGATCGTGGCGAGGCCGCGCTCGAGCGCCTCCTGCTTCGTTTCCAGCAGCGTGACCGGCAGCCCCGCGTTGAGGAAGTTCATGGTGATGCCACCGCCCATGGTGCCCGCGCCGATCACGCCGAGCTTGCGGATCTCGCGCACGGGCGTATCGGCCGGCACGTCGGGGATCTTGCTGGCGGCGCGCTCGCCGAAGAAGGCATGGCGCAGCGCGCGGCTTTCCGGCGTCTGCACCAGCGCCACGAAACCGTCGCGCTCGTCGATCAGGCCCTGGTCGAAACCCTTCAGCACGCCGGCCTCGATCGCGTCGATGCACTTGTGCGGCGCCGGGTATTGCGGCGCGGCGGCGCGCGCGCTGTTGCGCGCGAACTGGACGAAGCCGGCCGCGTTCGGGTGCTCGATCTTGCGGTCGCGCACGCGCGGATGCGGGGCCGCCTTGGCGCCGACGCGCCTGGCCAGCGCCACCGCCGCTTCCAGCAGGTCGCCCTCGGCCATCTCGTCGAACAGGCCGCTCTTGGCGAGCTGCTCGGAAGGCACGGCCGCGCCCGACACGATCATGTTCAGCGCGGTTTCCAGCCCGAGCGCTCGCGGCAGCCGCTGGGTGCCGCCCGCGCCCGGCAGCAGGCCGATCTTGACCTCGGGCAGGGCCACCTGGGTGCCCGGCGCGGCGATCCGGTAATGCGCGCCCAGCGCCAGCTCCAGCCCGCCGCCCATCACCACGCTGTGCACGGCGGCCACCACCGGCTTGGCGCTGGCCTCGACGGCCGCGATCAGGGTGTGCAGGCTCGGTTCCTGGAGCGCCTTGGGGGTATTGAATTCGGTGATGTCGGCGCCGCCCGAGAAGGCGCGGCCCGCGCCGGTGAGCACGATGGCCGTCACCGCCGGGTCCTGCAGCGCGCGATCGAGGCCGTCCATCACCCCGGCGCGCGTCGAATAGCCGAGCCCGTTGACGGGCGGATTGTTGAGCGTGATGACGGCCACGCCGTCACGAGTCGTGTAGTCCACTGCCATCTGTCTGCCTCCATGCGGTTGCGCGAGCCGCCAGGCCGCGCTTCGTCAGCGTCGACGGTGATTGTGCGCGCGCGACGCCGTGGCCGCACGCGAGGAAACCGGGGCAGCATACAACAAAAAAGAACGATCGTTCAATTACAACTTGAAGGTGCCGGATGCAGGCCGAAACGGCGCCGTAAACGACCTCGGCGGCCGGGTCGCGCCGCAGCGAAACCCGGCCGCCGATCGTTGCGGATACGGCAATGCAGCGCCGCGCGATCCGGGTCGGCTCAGAGCCCGGCCGGGCGCAGCGGCTCGCCCTCCAGCGGGCATTCGCCGGCCACGATGCCGGGCAGCACATGCTCGCGGAATATCTCGCGCAGCTTGAGCTTCTGCAGCTTGCCGGTAGCCGTGTGCGGCAGCGTCTCGACGAACACCACGTCGTCGGGGATCCACCATTTCGCGACCTTGCCCGCGTAGAAGGCCAGCAGCTCCTCGCGCGTGACGTCCATGCCGGGCCGCGGCACCACCACCAGCAGCGGCCGCTCGGTCCATCTCGGATGGGCGCAGGCGATGCAGGCCGCCTCGGCCACGGCCGGATGCGCCACCGCGACGTTCTCCAGGTCGATCGAGCTGATCCACTCGCCGCCCGACTTGATCACGTCCTTGCTGCGATCGGTGATCTGCAGGAAACCGTCGGCATCGATGGTGGCGACGTCGCCGGTGGGGAACCAGCCATCGACCAGCGGCGAGCCGCTGCCGTCGAAATAATGCTCGACCACCCAGGGCCCGCGCACCTGCAGCTCGCCGAACGCGATGCCGTCCCAGGGCAGCTCGCGGCCGTCCTCGCCGACGATGCGCATGTCCACGCCGTAGATCACGCGCCCCTGCTTCTCCAGCGAGCGGCGCCGCTCGGTCTCGTCGCGCTGCGTCTGCTCCCAGGTCAGCCGCGCCAGGGTGCCCAGCGGCGACATTTCCGTCATGCCCCAGGCGTGGATCACCTGCACGCCGTAATCGTCCTCGAAGGCGCGCAGCATGGCCGGCGGGCAGGCCGAGCCGCCGATCACCGTGCGCTCCATGGTCGAGAAGCCGGCGCCCGATTCGCGCAGGTGGTTGAGCAGGCCCAGCCAGACCGTCGGCACGCCGGCCGAGCAGGTCACGCGTTCGGCCTCCATCAGCTCGTGCAGCGACTTGCCGTCCAGGTCCTTGCCCGGCATCACCAGCTTCGCGCCGGTGAGCGGCACGGCGTAAGGCAGGCCCCAGGCGTTGACATGGAACATCGGCACCACCGGCAGCACCGAATCGAGCGCCGACAGGCCCATCGCGTCGGGCAGCGCGGCCGCGTAGGCGTGCAGCACGGTGGAACGATGCGAATAGAGCACCCCCTTCGGGTTGCCGGTGGTGCCCGAGGTGTAGCAGAGCGAGGACGCCTGGCGCTCGTCGAGCAGCGGCCATTGATAGTCGCCGTCCTCGGCCTCGAGCAGCGTTTCATACGCCAGCAGCGGCGTGGCGGCGGCCGGCAGGTGCGCCTCGTCGGTCATCGCGATCCAGCCGCGCACCTGCGGGCACAGCGGCGCGAGCCGGTCGACCAGCGGCGCGAAGCTGATGTCGAACAGCACGAAACGGTCATCGGCGTGGTTGATGATGTAGACGAGTTGCTCGGGAAACAGGCGCGGATTGATCGTGTGGCAGACCGCGCCCATCCCGCTGATGCCGTAATAGGCTTCCAGGTGGCGATAGCCGTTCCAGGCCAGCGTGCCGACCCGCTCGCCCGGCTCGACGCCGGCGCGCAGCAGGGCCTGCGCCAGTTGCCGGGAACGCCGTTCGCAATCGCGGTAGGTGTAGCGGTGGATATCGCCCTCGAGCCGCCGCGATACGATCTCGGCATGGCCCATGTGGCGCGCCGCGTGCGTGATCAGGGACGACACCAGCAAGGGTACGTCCATCATCTGGCCCAGCAGCGGCGGGTTCATCTTGGTGCTCATCGTCCAGCTCTCCCGGTTGGATCCGACTACGACAGATGCCTCTTCCTCGCCGCAAGCGGCCCGCGCGGCGCGGATTTACAATACCGACTTGTGACTCGTCGTTCAACTTGCCGTTATCCAGAAGCGAATCCGATTTGGCTGCCACCCTCCCCGATCTCGCCGCCTCGCTCGCCGCGCCGCGCGACGATGCCTTCCTCAAGCTGGGCGCCGCATTCCTGACGCGCCTGCCCGCCGCGCCCCTGCCCGCGCCTTACGTGGTCGGCTTCTCCGACGACGTGGCCGCGGAACTGGGCCTCGATCCCGCGATCCGCGCGCTGCCCGGCTTCGCCGAGCTGTTCTGCGGCAACCCGAGCCGCGACTGGCCCGCCGAGGCGCTGCCCTATTCGAGC
This sequence comes from Burkholderia sp. Cy-637, assembly GCF_011753175.1. Taxonomy (NCBI): domain Bacteria; kingdom Pseudomonadati; phylum Pseudomonadota; class Betaproteobacteria; order Burkholderiales; family Burkholderiaceae; genus Burkholderia; species Burkholderia sp. Cy-637. The sequence goes on from NZ_VWWC01000035.1 coordinate 35,611, forward strand.
GTTTACTCGGGACACCAGTTCGGGGTCTGGGCCGGCCAGCTCGGCGACGGCCGCGCGCTGAACATCGGCGAGATCGAGCACGAAGGGCGCCGCTTCGAGCTGCAGTTGAAGGGCGCCGGGCGCACGCCCTACTCGCGCATGGGCGACGGCCGTGCCGTGCTGCGCTCCTCGATCCGCGAATTCCTGTGCTCGGAAGCGATGCATCATCTCGGCATCCCGACCACCCGCGCGCTGACCGTGATCGGCTCCGACCAGACCGTGATGCGCGAGACCGTCGAGACGGCCGCGGTGGTCACGCGCGTGGCCGAGAGCTTCGTGCGTTTCGGCCATTTCGAGCATTTCTTCTCGAACGACCGGCCCGACCTGCTCAAGCAGTTGGCCGACCACGTGATCGACCGCTTCTACCCCGCCTGCCGCGAGGCCGAGGACCCGTACCTCGCCCTGCTGGAAGCCGTGATGCAGCGCACCGCGAAGATGGTCGCGCAATGGCAGGCGGTCGGCTTCTGCCACGGCGTGATGAACACCGACAACATGTCGATCCTCGGCCTCACGCTCGATTACGGCCCGTTCGGCTTCGTCGATGCCTTCGACGCCGGCCACATCTGCAATCACACCGACCAGCAGGGCCGTTACGCCTATCGCATGCAGCCGCGCATCTCGCACTGGAACTGCTTCTGCCTCGCGCAGGCGCTGCTGCCGCTGATCGGTCAGCAACGCGTCGACCTGGAAGACGACCCGCGCACCGAGCGCGCCGTCGAGGACGCCCAAGCGGTGCTGTCGCGCTTCCCGGAAACCTTCGGCCCGGCGCTGGAAGGCGCGATGCGCGCCAAGCTCGGGCTCGCGCTCGAGCAGGAAGGCGATGCCGCGCTGGCCAACCGGCTGCTCGAGATCATGCACGGCAGCCACGCCGATTTCACGCTGACCTTCCGGCGCCTCGCGCAGCTCTCGAAGCACGACGCGAATTCGGATGCGCCGGTGCGCGACCTGTTCATCGACCGCGAAGCCTTCGACGGCTGGGCCGCGCAATATCGCGCGCGCCTGGCCGACGAGACGCGCGACGACGCCGAGCGCGCCGCCGCGATGAACCGCGTGAACCCGAAGTACGTGCTGCGCAACCACCTGGCCGAGACCGCGATCCGTCGCGCGGCCGAGAAGGACTATTCGGAAGTCGAGCGGCTCGCGGCGATCCTGCGCCGGCCGTTCGACGAGCAACCGGAACACGAAGCCTACGCCGCGCTGCCGCCGGACTGGGCCGGCACGCTCGAGGTCAGCTGTTCGTCCTGAGCGACGGCGCCCCGATTCCCCTGGAGAGACCCACATGTCCCACGATCACAACGACCGCGATTACCCGTACGAGAAGGACGAGGCCAAGCTGCGCGAGCGCCTCACGCCGATGCAGTACGAGGTCACCCAGCACGCCGCCACCGAGCGCGCCTTCACCGGCGAATACACCGACCTGGAGGATGCCGGCATCTATCACTGCGTGGTCTGCGACACGCCGTTGTTCGAATCCGGCGCGAAGTACCACTCGGGCTGCGGCTGGCCCAGCTACTTCAAGCCGCTCAACGGCGAGGTGATCGAGGAGAAGATGGACCGCACGCACGGCATGATCCGCGTCGAGGTGCGCTGCAACAATTGCGGCGCCCACCTGGGACACGTGTTCGAGGATGGCCCGCGCGACAAGACCGGCCTGCGTTACTGCATCAATTCGGCTGCGTTAAACTTCGAGCCTGACGCCGGCAAGTGAGGCCGTCGCCCGGGCTGGCCCGGGCGCTTCGGCCACACGGAAACAGCCGCCGGCGGAAACCCGTCTTGCGTGCCGCCACGGCCCGCCGGGCGGGGCCCCTAACGGTGGCGCAGCCCGGGCGCCTCGAACCCGGTCCGCCACGCAGCCCCGATCACCATGAAATTCCTGTTCGATCTGTTTCCGATCATCCTGTTTTTCGCTGCCTTCAAGGTCTGGGGCATCTTCACCGCCACCGCCGTGGCGATCGTCGCGACGCTGTTGCAGGTGGCCTGGGTGGCCTTCCGCCACAAGAAGGTCGACACCATGCTGTGGGTCAGCCTGGGCGTGATCGTCGTGTTCGGCGGCGCGACCCTGGTACTGCACGACGAGAAGTTCATCCAGTGGAAGCCGACCGTGCTGTACTGGCTGTTCGCCGTGATCCTGGTCGCCGCGCGCTACCTGTTCGGCAAGAACCTGATCGAGAAGATGATGGGCAAGCAACTGAGCCTGCCGCATCCGATCTGGGACAAGCTCAACCTGGCCTGGGGCCTGTTCTTCGCCGTGCTGGGCGTGGTGAATCTCTACGTGGTGAATCACTACACGCCGTCGCAGTGGGTCAACTTCAAGCTGTTCGGCACCACCGGCGCGATGTTCGTGTTCATCATCCTGCAGAGCCTGTGGCTCGCGAAATACCTGAAAGACGAATGACGATGTCCGACGATTTCCTCAGCGCCTCGCCCGAAGGGCGCATCGCGCTGATCGAAGCGCGCCTGAACAGCGCGCTCTCCCCCGAATCCCTGCATGTCAGCGACGACAGCGCCGAGCATGCCGGTCACGCGGGTGCCGCGGCAGGCGGGCACTATACGGTGACGATCGTGGCCGCCGCGTTCGCCGGCAAGTCCCGCGTGGCGCGGCATCGGCTGGTGTATGATGCGCTCGCTGATGCGATGCGGCGCGGCATTCACGCGCTCGCGATCGTGGCTTACACGCCCGATGAGTTCAACGTGTCTTCACAATAATTCGTTTCACTAGGAATTCTTCCCGATGATCCTGAAATCCCCCCGCCTGTGGGTCGCGGCTGCCGCATTCGTCGCCGCACCGGCCTTCGCCCAGAACGTCGCCGTGGTGAACGGCACGCCGATCCCGAAGTCGCGCGTCGACGCGATGGTCGCTCAGCTCGTCCAGCAAGGTCAGCAGGATTCCGATCAGCTGCGCAAGATGGTCGGCCAGGAGCTGATCAACCGCGAAATCCTGATGCAGGAAGCGCTCAAGGAAGGCCTGCCGAACCGTGCCGACGTGAAGCAGCAAGTGGCGATCGCCCAGCAGACCGTGGTGCTGCGCGCGCTGATCGAGGACTTCGTGAAGAAGAACCAGCCGAGCGACGCCGAGGTCAAGGCCAAGTACGACGAGCTGGCCAAGGGCGCGACGGGCAGCGAGTATCACCTGCATCACATCCTGGTCGACAACGAGCAGCAGGCCAAGGATCTGATCGCGAAGATCAAGGCCGGCGCCAAGTTCGAGGACCTGGCCAAGCAATTCTCGAAGGACCCGGGCTCGGCCAAGAACGGCGGCGATCTGGATTGGGCGGATCCGAAGTCGTTCGTGCCGGAATTCGCGAATGCGGCCACGCACCTGCAGAAGGGGCAGATGACGGACGAGCCGGTGAAGACGCAATTCGGCTGGCACATCATCCGCGTGGATGATGTTCGCCCGATCGCCCCGCCGCCGTTCGAGCAGGTGAAGGCGCAACTGGCGCAGCAGATGGTGCAGCAGAAGCTGCAGGCGTTTGAAGAGAAGCTGCGCGCTCAGGCGAAGATTCAGTAAGGTTCGTTTGATGTGCTTGGGCTGGCTTTTGAGAAGCTGGTCTGGTGAAAAAATGCCGTCCCTTGGGACGGCATTTTTTATTGGGCTGTTGTTGTCGCACCTGGGGAAAATGGCGGGTCGGAGCGATCTGCTTGGCCGATACACTGCGCGGATTTGAAACCCTTGCAAAGGGAGCAGTCATGCCGATCCGATGCACATTCGATTTGAACAAGGAGCGCGTTTCGACCTTGAACTGTCCGGGATTCGGGGCGATTCCGGCTTTCTCCGGCAAGGGGCGCGCCCGTGACAATCCCGAGGCAACAGGCTTGAAGGGAGTCGGGCCGATCCCGAAAGGGATGTACTACATCGTCGATCGGCAATCAGGCGGCCATTTCGGCTGGTTTTACGACGCTTGGGGCAAGCAGCGTTGGGGTACCACCGATCACACCAAGTGGTTTATGTTGTGGAATGCGAAAACCGGCGACACGACCTTTGTCGGGAAAGTAAGGCGCGGGCGTTTTCGGATTCACCCGATGGGGCCGCGCCGTTCCAGCGAAGGCTGCATCACCGTCATGAACCCGGTTACGTTCGATCGATTCTCGGAATTTCTGAGGAAGAAAGGCGCCGATTTGCCGGTGCCTGGATCAGTGCTCAAGGCCTATGGCACGGTTGAGGTGAAATGAAGAGGATCGGGATATTTGCGTTGAACCTCGTCGTGACGCTCGTCGGTGGGTGGGTTCTTGCGCATATCGTCGTCGGGCTGTCGGCGGAGATGCCTGCTCCGCTCGAAGATGCATTGCGGGTTTTGCTGCGCATCACGGGGCATGAAGAGTTCGCCAATGAGGACGATTTGCCGGCGCTCGGGATGATGGCGGTTTTGATCGCCTCGATTGTCGTCGTTGGGGGGCTTGTTTGGGTAGCGAAGCTTATCGTCCGGGGTCGATCGCGTCGGGGCGGGGAATTCTGATAGATATGTTTCGAACACGAAAATTCTGACAGCCCCGTTCCACCCGATAACATCCATCCGTCGGCGCCCCACTCGATGCATCGTGAATTCATATCAGAGACTCTAAGCCGTCGTCCGAATTTCAATACATTAGCTATCCATACAACTCACTCTTCTACGCCATCCTGCAACAAAGAGGCAACTCTTGGAATTGCCCGGGCCAAACTTGGTGCTCGATCAATAGCCCGACCTATGTTCCAGTAGTTTTTGACGAAATCTGTCATGTGAACGTTATAGCCTAGGCCAACGGGTGATGTAGCCCCTTTGCCAGGCAGCATCTCATCTCGCAATTCTCGTCGCTTACTCTTCTTGACGAGGGCGAGCAGCGCTTGCTTCGGGTCGGGCACGGCCTCTGGCTGTGTCGGAAACAAGTCCTTGCTAACGGTAGCAAAATTTGAGAATCCCACATGGTCTGCAAGAACCCAAGCCTCCGCCTCCTTCACAGCAAGTCGCATTGAAAGCCTTTGACTGACATTCGGCGGAAGCCACGAATTGCGCTGCGTTACCACGCATGGGGCTTGGTCCGCATCGGCGACCATTAATACAGGCATCACATTTTTTGCGACATTGTTCATAGCCGGAATTTTTTGCCTGAATGGGGCCTCTCCTCCGGCGACGATTCTCTGCTGGACATCTACAGCTATGCCGCTATGCGCGATTAGGGCGTCGGCTATAGCGCAGCACAATTCGTCCTCGCCTACGATGAAAACGGTCCGGGTCATGCGAACAACCCAAGCTGATCGATTCCTTGTGGATGTGTCTTGGGCAATAAAACGTCTGCAGGAGACAGTCCCGATGACATCAACTGGAGTTCCGTCTCGTTCGCGATACGAGCGCGGGTGCCGTCGCTCGCCGGCTCAAGCAAAAGAATTGCCCTGCCGTCAAGGGGATTGCGCAACAGCGCCTCACTGTGAGTCGTGATAATCACTTGCCGCCCAAAGGTCTTTTGTTTTCGGAGCACGCGGTCAATCATCAACGGGATGTGCGCCACAATCGAGTCGTTTAGGGAAAGCTCAGGCTCTTCCAGCAGCAACAGCGAATTGCTCTCTTGCAGCATCCAAAGCAGCCCAAGTAGCCGCAATGTGCCATCGGAGAACTGGTCCTCACGCTGCCATGCACCGTGAATGCGCCAATGCTGGTAGGACGCCATCAAGTGCGGCAAGCCAGTGATTTTGTCTTGTTCGAACTTGAGTTGATTGAATTGCGGTACTGCTTTCTCCAGAGACTGTTGTATCCGACGCAAGCGGGCATCACGAGTCTTTTGTGATGTCTTCGCAATGCGCTGCAGCAAACCTTGTCCGAATGGATCGCCTTCCAATATGCGTGCACCAATCTCGGTATGCTTGAGAAGCTGCGGCACCAAATGGAGATACGTAGTTTCACGAAAGAAATCGGCAATTTCCCGGAAATCAGTATTTGAATTAATTTGCTCGATAGCGGTTTGAGTCAATCGCAGCAAGTCCCCTTTGTCTTTATTATCTGGGCGACTAAGAACAGGGGTCGTCCGCCCTGTGCGCTTCACAATTTCTCGCGTAATCAGGACGCGGTGCAAGCCTTTTCCCTCGGGTTTAAACGCGAGCGTATATTCCCACACCGGGTCCGAGTCGGCGTCCTCCGAAATGGCTACATGTATTTCGACTTCGTTGTCTGTCCGCGCTTGCAAGCACCGCAATTTCGTCAAGCCCCCTCGGTCCTCGATGGCTTTTTGCAACCCGCCGCCTGCGGGTTTGCAGATATCTCGCAAAAAGCGAAAGACATCGAGCAGATTTGATTTTCCGGAGGCGTTGGCGCCGATTACGTAGGTTCGACTTCTTAGTGGTACGTCAAGATTCTTGAAATTGCGCCAATTCTTTAGTCTTAGTCGGGTAATCAGCATATATGGACTGTTCAATAGTTTTTGCAGCGCCGGAACGGCAAATTGTCCTACGCCCTCGTTGAGGACGCCAGCAGCCAGTATAGCGCGGCCCCCGATAACTCGAAAAACCTCGTCGGTTTCTTCGCATCGTCTTAGTTGAAAACAATCATCAACTCCCGAACTGCTACCCGATCGGTTCCGCCATCTCGGTCGTTCTGCCGCGACCATCTGTTCCGGCCGATGCATCGCCAGAGGCCACCACGGCACCGAAGGGCGGCTCGTCCCTCGTGACCGAACGTAAGTAAACGGATGGTAACGGATCGCTCCTAGCCGAATTCAGACTGTCACAGAATATCTTTGCATCGCAGCAAACCAATCAGGCAACAGACGACGGCTCATGATATCCAGAACAACCGCCCGCCCCACCACCACAGAAAAAATGCCGCCCACAGGGCGGCATTTCTTCACAACCTACCGAACAGATCCCCCGATCCCAAAACCGGGCAACCCATCCGCCAACCAACCTCAATCATCCAACAACGACAAATCCCTCACCGCGCCCTTATCCGCCGACATCACCAGCTTCGCATAAGCCTTCAACGCCGCCGACACCTTGCGCGGCCGCGGCAGCACCGGCTTCCAGCCCTTCGCATCCTGCTCGACGCGACGCTTGGCGAGTTCCTCATCGCTCACCAGCACATCGATGGTCCGATTCGGGATATCGATCCGAATCCGATCGCCATCGCGCACCAGGCCGATCGCCCCACCCGCCGCCGCTTCCGGCGAGCAGTGCCCGATCGACAGCCCGGACGTGCCGCCCGAGAACCGCCCATCGGTCAGCAACGCACAAGCCTTGCCCAAGCCCTTCGACTTGATATAGCTGGTCGGATAGAGCATTTCCTGCATGCCTGGCCCGCCCTTCGGCCCTTCGTAGCGAACGATGATCACATCGCCTGCCTTCACCTTGTCGGCCAGGATGTTCTCGACCGCCTCGTCCTGCGATTCGACCACATGCGCCGGACCTTCGAACACGAGAATCGAGTCATCAACACCGGCCGTCTTCACCACGCAGCCGTCCTTGGCGATATTGCCGGTCAGCACCGCCAGCCCGCCTTCCTTGCTGAACGCGTGCTCATACGAGCGAATACATCCCTCGGCCCGATCCAGATCCAGGCTCGGCCAACGCGCATCCTGGCTGAACGCCACCTGCGTCGGAATCCCGCCCGGCCCAGCCATGTAGAACTTCCTCACGGCCGCATCATCGGTCAGCGTGATATCCCACTGCTTCAACGCATCGCCGAGCGTCTTCGCATGCACGGTCGGCACATCCGTGTGCAGCTTGCCCGCCCGCTCGAGCTCGCCCAGGATCGCCATGATCCCGCCGGCGCGATGCACATCCTCGATGTGATACTTGTTCGTGTTCGGCGCCACCTTGCACAGCTGCGGCACCACGCGCGAGAGCCGGTCGATATCGCGCATCGAGAAATCGATCTCGGCTTCCTGCGCGATCGCCAGCAGGTGAAGAATCGTGTTGGTCGAACCGCCCATCGCGATATCGAGCGTCATGGCGTTCTCGAACGCCTTGAAGCCGACCGAGCGCGGCAGCACCGTCACGTCTTCCTGCTCGTAATACTGGCGCGCCAGTTCGACGATACGGCTGCCCGCGCGCTTGAACAGTTGCTCGCGGTCCGCGTGCGTGGCCACCACCGTGCCATTGCCCGGCAGCGACAGGCCCAGCGCCTCGGTCAGGCAGTTCATCGAGTTCGCCGTGAACATGCCCGAGCAGGAGCCGCAGGTCGGGCAGGCCGAACGCTCGACTTCCGCCACCTCGGCATCGCTGACCTTGCTGTCGGCGGCCATCACCATCGCGTCGATCAGGTCCAGCTTCTTGATCTGGATGGTGTTGGTGCCCGGCACGGCCAGCTTGGCCTTGCCGGCTTCCATCGGGCCGCCCGACACGAAGATCACGGGGATGTTCAGGCGCATCGCGGCCATCAGCATCCCGGGGGTGATCTTGTCGCAGTTAGAGATGCAGACCATCGCGTCGGCGCAGTGCGCGTTCACCATGTACTCGACCGAGTCGGCAATGATGTCGCGGCTCGGCAGCGAATAGAGCATGCCGTCGTGGCCCATCGCGATGCCGTCGTCGACGGCGATGGTGTTGAATTCCTTGGCGACGCCGCCGGCCGCCTCGATCTCGCGCGCGACCAGTTGGCCGAGGTCCTTCAGGTGGACGTGGCCGGGCACGAACTGCGTGAACGAGTTGACGACCGCGATGATCGGCTTGGAGAAATCTTCATCCTTCATGCCGGTGGCGCGCCAGAGCGAACGCGCGCCTGCCATGTTGCGGCCGGCCGTGGAAGTTTTGGAACGGTATGCGGGCATTGTTGTGGTAGCGAAACAGAAAGTGACCGGGGAAAGCGGCGGCCTCGTCGACAAACGCCTTTGGGCTCGTCGAGACACGCCTGCGCGCACCACAACAGGCGCCTCTTGAGCGCCCGCCGATGCAAACCTGACGATTATGCCGTACCGCGCGCAGGGTTGCGCGCGCGGCCCGGCGGCTCGAGGCCCGGCGGCGCGGCGCCGGCCGAGGCCATCTCGACGCGATCGTCGGCGCGTCGAATCGAGCCCGATGAATCAAGCCCGATGAATCGAGCCTGGAAAACGAACTCGACAACGGTAATCAAACAACGCGGCGCGGCGCGAGGCAGTTGCCCCGAGCCACGCCGCGTATCAAACCTCGAACTTCATCGATCTCAACCAAGCCAGCGACGCGCGTTGCGGAACACGCGCATCCAGGGGCTGGCCTCGCCCCAGCCTTCGGGCGCCCAGCTCATCTGCACGGTGCGATGCACGCGCTCCATGTGCGGCATCAGCACGGTGAAGCGGCCATCGGCCGTGGTGACCGAGGTAATGCCCTGCGGCGAGCCGTTCGGGTTGAACGGATAACGCTCGGTGGCCTGGCCGCGATGATCGACGAAGCGCATCGCCACGGCCACGCGGTCGGCATCGCCCTGCTGCGAGAAATCGGCGAAACCTTCGCCGTGCGCCACCGCCACCGGGATGCGCGAGCCTTCCATGCCGGCGAAGAAGATCGACGGCGAGGACTGCACCTCGACAAACGAGAAACGCGCCTCGAACTGCTCGGACTTGTTGCGCGTGAACTTCGGCCAGGCTTCGGCGCCGGGGATCATCGACGCCAGGCTCGACAGCATTTGGCAGCCGTTGCAGATGCCGAGCGCGAAGGTGTCGGGACGCGCGAAGAAGGTCGAGAACATCTCGGCCAGGCCGTCGTTGAAGCGGATCGTCTTGGCCCAGCCTTCACCGGCGCCGAGCACGTCGCCGTAAGAGAAGCCGCCGCAGGCCACCGCGCCGGCGAAGTCGGCCAGGTTGGCGCGGCCGGCCAGCAGGTCGCTCATGTGCACGTCGTGCGCGTCGAAGCCGGCGCGATCGAAGGCATAGGCCGTTTCGAGGTGCGAGTTCACGCCCTGCTCGCGCAGGATCGCGACGCGCGGACGCGCGCCGGTGGCGATGAAGGGCGCGGCCACGTCCTCGGCGGCGTCGAAGCCCAGCACCGGCTGCATGCCCGGATCGGCCGCGTCGAGCAGCGCGTCGTATTCGGCATCGGCGCAGGCCGGGTTGTCGCGCAGGCGCGCGATGCGCCAGCTCACGTCGGTCCAGGCGCGCTGCAGTTCCGAGCGCGGCGCGTCGTAGATCTTCTTCGCGTCGCGGAACACCTCGATGCTATCGCGCTCGTTGACCGAGCCGATCACGTGCGAGCAGGTCGACAGGCCATGTTCGCGCAGCGCGGCCAGCACGGCGTCGCGATCCGCGGCGCGCACCTGCACCACCGCGCCGAGTTCCTCGCTGAACAGCGCGCGGATCGTACGGTCCTCGCGGCGGCCGCTGGTCTGCTTGGCCCAGTCCTTGGCGTCGCCGTAATCGGATTCGTGGTTCGGGTCGAGCGTCAGCATGTCGACGTTGATCGACACGCCGGCGTGGCCCGCGAAGGCCATTTCGCAGACGGTCGCCCACAGGCCGCCGTCCGAGCGGTCGTGGTACGCGAGCAGCTTGCCCTGCGCGTTCAGCGCCTGGACCGCCGTGAAGAAGCGCTTGAGATCTTCCGCGTCGTCGACGTCAGGCACCGAATCGCCCACCTGCTGCGTGACCTGGGCGAGGATGCTGCCGCCCATGCGGTTCTTGCCGCGGCCCAGGTCGATCGAGATCAGCACGCTGTCGCCGACGTCGGCCACGCGGCGCAGTTGCGGCGTGAGGTGGCGGCGCACGTCCTCGACCGGCGCGAACGCGGAGATGATCAGCGACACCGGCGAGACCACTTCCTTGGCCACGCCACTGTCGTTCCACTTGGTCTTCATCGACAGCGAATCCTTGCCGACCGGGATGCCGATGCCCAGCGCCGGGCACAGCTCCATGCCGATCGCCTTGACCGTGTCGTAGAGCGCGGCGTCCTCGCCGGCGGTGCCGCACGAGGCCATCCAGTTGGCCGACAGCTTGAGCTTGTCGAGCGAGGCGATCGGCGCGGCGGCGATGTTGGTGATCGCCTCGCCCACCGCCATGCGGCCCGAGGCGGGCGCGTCGATCACGGCCAGCGGCGTGCGCTCGGCCATGGTCATCGCCTCGCCGGCGAAACCGGCATAGTCGAGCGCGGTGACGGCGCAGTCGGCCACCGGCACCTGCCAGGGGCCGACCATCTGGTCGCGCACCGAGGTGCCGCCGACCGAGCGGTCGCCGATCGTGATCAGGAAGGACTTGCTGGCCACAGTCGGGTGCTTCAGCACGCTCACGGCCGCATCGGCCAGCGACACGCCGGTCACGTCGACCGGGATGCGCTCGACCGCCACGCGCGCGACGTCGCGATGCATCTTGGGCGGCTTGCCGAGCAGCACGTCCATCGGCATGTCGACCGGGAAGCCGTCCTGGCCTTCGGCGAGATCGTCGACCAGCTTCAGCTCGCGCGCCTCGGTGGCCACGCCGATCACGGCGAACGGGCAGCGCTCGCGCGTGCAGATCGCCTCGAAGCGCGCCAGGTCAGCCGGCGCGATCGCCAGCACGTAACGCTCCTGCGATTCGTTCGACCAGATCTCGCGCGGCGACAAGCCGCTTTCCTCGAGCTGGATCTTGCGCAGCTCGAAGCGCGCGCCCTTGTCGGCGCCGTCGACCAGCTCGGGGAAGGCGTTCGACAGGCCGCCCGCGCCCACGTCGTGGATCGACAGGATCGGGTTGGCCTCGCCGAGCTGCCAGCAGCCGTTGATCACTTCCTGGGCGCGCCGCTCGATTTCCGGGTTGCCGCGCTGCACGGAATCGAAGTCGAGCTCGGCCGTGTTGGCGCCGGTGGCCATCGAGCTGGCCGCGCCGCCGCCCATGCCGATGCGCATGCCGGGGCCGCCGATCTGGATCAGCAAGGTGCCGGCCGGCAGGTCGTGCTTGTGGGTGTGCGCGTCGGAGACGTTGCCGATGCCGCCGGCGATCATGATCGGCTTGTGATAGCCGCGCACGGTGCCGCCGACGTTCTGCTCGTAGACGCGGAAGTAGCCGCCCAGGTTGGGACGGCCGAATTCGTTGTTGAAGGCGGCGCCGCCGAGCGGGCCGTCGATCATGATCTGCAGCGGCGAGGCGATGCGGTCGGGGCGGCCATAGGGCGCGTGGGCGTCGGCCGGGTTGCGCTCGGCTACCGGCTGGGCGGCGTCGCGTGCGTTTTCCCAGGCTTCGCGCGCGCCGGGAAGGTCCAGGTTCGAGACCGTGAAGCCGGTCAGGCCGGCCTTCGGGCGGGCGCCGCGGCCGGTCGCGCCTTCGTCGCGGATCTCGCCGCCCGCGCCCGTCGCGGCGCCGGCGAACGGCGAGATCGCGGTCGGGTGGTTGTGCGTCTCGACCTTCATCAGCGTGTGCGTCAGCTCGCTGTGGCGGCCGTATTGCTCGGCGGGCGTGCCGTCGACGCCGGCGCCGCGCGGGAACCAGCGCTCGGCCTGCGCGCCGCGCATGATCGAGGAATTGTCCGAATAGGCGACGATGGTGCCCTGCGGACTCATCTTCTCGGTGTTGCGGATCATCGCGAACAGCGACATGTCCTGCTTCGCGCCGTCGATGGTCCAGTCGGCGTTGAAGATCTTGTGGCGGCAGTGCTCGCTGTTGGCCTGCGCGAACATCATCAGCTCGACGTCGGTCGGGTTGCGCTCCAGCTTCGTGAAGGCATCGACCAGGTAGACGATCTCGTCCTCGGCCAGCGCGAGGCCCAGCTCGAGGTTGGCCGTCTCCAGCGCGGCGCGGCCCTGGCCCAGCACGTCGACGCGGCCCAGCGGCTTGGCCGGCAGCTCGTCGAACAGGTGGTGCGCGTCCTCGCGCGCGGCCACCACGCTTTCCGTCATGCGGTCGTGCAGGGCGGCGGCCACCGCGGCGCGCACCTCGGGCGAGAGCGCCTTCTTGCCGCCCATGCCGAGCAGGCCGGCCTTCAGCGTGACCGTGAATTCGACGCCGCGCTCGATGCGGCGCACCGAGGCGAGGCCGCAATGCAGGGCGATGTCGGTCGCCTTGCTGGCCCACGGCGACACCGTGCCGATGCGCGGCAGCACGATGAAGGTGTCGGTCGCGCCCTTCTCGGCGGCCGGCTCGAACGGCGCGCCGTAGTGCATCAGCGCGTCGATGCGGGCCGACTCATCGGCCGACAGCGGCTCGGACGCGTTGACGAAGTGCAGGTACTGGCCGCGGATTGCGACGATATCGCCATCGATCTGCTTGAGCGTGTCGAGCAGGCGAGTCTGGCGGAAATCGGAAAGGGCGGCGGCGCCGGGAAAACACGAGAAGTGAGCCATGGGCTGGACGGACATCGATGAGTCGCGCGAGTCGGCGACATTGGGGCGAAAGGAAGACCGCAATTATACCCGGAAGTCATGCCGCCGAAGCCGTCCGCAAGCCTTTCCGAGGCCAGCGCGCCACGCCGGATCCGGCCACGGCGGGCTGCCGCGCCCGGGGCCGGCGCTCCCGCGGCGGCGGCCGGGCGCCGCCGCGAGCGCCCGGTTTGGCGCTATCATTCGCGGTTCACCGGGTTCCACACGGCCCGCACGGAAGACCAGACCCGGGTCGCGACGCGGCCCGTTTTCGAATCACAACATGGATGTCATCGTCATCGGCGGCGGGATCGGCGGCGTCGCCACCGCCTACCAGTTGCGCGCCGCCGGCCACCGCGTCTGCATGGTCGAGCGCCACGCCACCGTCGCCCAGGGCACCACCTACGGCCATGGCGGCCTGGTGCTGCCCACCCCGCTCGACGTCTGGTTCGGTCCGACCTTCATGCACCACCGCCGCGCGCTCAGGAGCGGCGTGGTCTACAAACCGGGCCTGAACGGCCCGCTGCGCCGTTTCACGCGCGAGCTGGCGAAACTGCGCGCGCCCGAGGCGTTCGCCGCGCATTACGCGAAACTCAAGCCGCTGGTCGACCTGTCGCGCGAATCGATCGCCGATATCGAGCGCCGCTTCGGCCTCGAGTTCGAGCAGCGCCCCGGCGTGCTGCACGTGATCCGCGAGCCGCAGGAATGGGCCGCCGCCCAGCCCGCGCTGGAGTTGCTGCGCGCCTACGAGGTCCCGCACCAGATCCTCGACGCCGAACAATGCGCGGCGCTCGAGCATTCGGTGCCGGCCGACCCGCCCTTCGCGGGCGGCGTGCTGCTCGAGTTCGAGCGCACCGCGAACTGTCCCCTCTTCTCCAAGCTGGTCAAGCAGACGCTCGACGAGCACGGCGTGCAGTTCTGCTTCGGCCGCGCCGTCACGGCGATCCGCGTCGAGGCCAACCGCGCCGCGGTGGAGCTGGCGCCGGAGCCGGGCGACCGGCTCGGCGCGCGCGGCAAGGAAGTCGACGTGATCTCGGCCGACGCGGTGGTGATCGCCGCCGGCACCGGCAGCGTGCCGCTGCTGGCCCGGCTCGGCATCACGCTGCCGCTGCACCCGGTGCGCGTCAATGCGCTGACCGCGCCGGTCGCCTACGAGGAACACGCGCCGCATTTGACCGTGGTCGATTCGATCAAGCGCATCACCATGACGCGCATGCACCAGCGCGTGCGGATCAGCGGCGCGCCGGTCCTGCAGAGCGAGAAGGACATCGCCAGGCCGCTGCCCGAGGCGCTCAACGACGAGGCGCTGGCCCTGCTCGGCCAGGCCACCCACGACTGGATCCCGGGTGCCGCGAAGATCTCGGCCGCGCTGCCCTGGCAGGCCACGCGGCTGTTGTCGCCGGACGGGCTGCCGGTGGTCGGGCCGACGCGCCACCCGCGCGTGTTCGTCAATCTCGGCCATGGCCCGGCCGGCTGGGGCCTCGCCTGCGGCTCTGCTAAAGTGGTGAGCGATTATCTCGGCGGCACGCCGCATCACGTGCCGGCCGACACGCTCGCCGCGCTCCACGTGGACCGCTTCGCCACCTGACGCCGCCCTCGCGCGGCGTCTCGACCGGCCGCCCCGGCGGCTCTCCCGACATGACGCCGCTCGCCCCGTCCGCCTCGCTGTCCGCTGCCCCTGCAGCGAGAAGATCCGGCCCAGCCCGCTGATCGGGTTGAGGCGGTCGAACTTGAAGCCGATCGCCTTGCCCGACAGCAGCCAGCCGCCCAGCGCGATCGGCGCGGCGAGCGCGGCCAGGCC